>DASZOD010000107.1:0-2046 GCA_035550935.1 Egibacteraceae bacterium
GCCGGTGTCCTCCTCGTGCGAGTGGGTCCAACGCGCAAACAGCGGGTTCGCCGGCCCGGTCGGGAAGGGCGCGTCCTGCCACGTCGCGCCGGAGCTCAAGATCAGCTCGAGCAGCTCGTCGAGCTGAGGCGGTCGTTCGGACAGGTCATCCCAGGACGTCTGATGGGTCCTGGCCCCATCCATCACCGTGGCCAGGTAGGTGAAGGTGTCCTCACCGCCTCCTGGAGGAAACTGCCCGGGCAGGTCGAAGAACCCCATCGACTCCACCAGCGCCTCGATCTGCTGTCCCAGCCGGGGGTCCAGCGCGGGCGTGTCCACGGGTCCCAGCCGCGCGCTGCGGCCGGCGAACCCACCCGTGCGCCTGACGGTTATCTCCACCTTGGCCTCCTCCATCCGTGCGCGGTCTCCACTGCTCCACGGCCTGCCACGAACAGCACCCCAACACGTTCGTCAGGCGCCGGTGGGGCTGCCGGTTGGTCAGGGCGTTCGGTGACCTGCTAGGGGCGCAGCCCTTCGGCCATCTGTTGCTTGAACTGGTGCAGCCCCCGGCGCAGTTCGACGTCGGCGAGGGCCAGGATCTGTACCGCCAGGACCGCGGCGTTGGCGGCGCCGTCGACGGCCATGGTTGCCACCGGCACCCCTTTGGGCATCTGGACGATCGCGTAGAGGGCGTCGACGCCGTCCAGCGGCGGGACCGAGATCGGCACGCCGATCACCGGCAGGACGGTGTGCGCGGCCAGGGCGCCGGGCAGGTGTGCCCCTCTGCTGTCTCCGGCAACGAGCACCTTCAGGCCGCGTTGCTCGGCGCTTGCCGCGTAGGCGGCCAAGCCCTCGGGGGCGCGCAAGGCGCTGAGCACCACCATCTCGAACGCCACCCCGAACTTCTCGAGGATGACGCCCGCCTCCTCCATGACCTTCTGGTCCGCGACGCTTCCCACGAGGATCCCCACCACCGGATCCGTCACGGCTGCTCCCTTCTGCCGTTCACCGAGCAGCATGACCCGCCGGTGTGTCACCTGTCGACCTCCCGGTCGCGCCGCTCAGCCGCCGGCGACCGCGGCGATGTCGCGACGACGGTGGAGGCCCTCGAAGCCGATCCGGTCGGCGGCCTCGTAGGCACGGGCCCGGGCCTCGGGGATCGTGATGCCCAGGGCCGAGACCGCCAGCACCCGTCCTCCCGCGGTCACCACCCGACCGTCGTCGAGGCGGGTGCCGGCGTGGAACACGACCACGCCGGGCAGCCCCGCCGCGGCGTCCAGGCCGCTGATCGGCAGACCGGTGCGGTAGCGGCCCGGATAGCCGCCGGAGGCCAGCACTACGGTGACGCACGCCCGCGGGTCCCACTCCAGCGGCCGGTGGGCGGCCAGCCGTCCGGCGGCGCAGGCGGCCAGCAGCGCCCCAAGGTCGCCGCGCAGCCGGGGCAGTACGACCTGGGTCTCGGGGTCGCCGAAGCGGGCGTTGAATTCCAGCACCTTCGGGCCGTCGGCCGACAGCACGAGCCCCGCATACAACACCCCCACGTAGCGCACCCCCCGCCTGGCCAACTCGCGCAGGGCGGGCTGCAGCACCGTGGCACGTAGGCGCTCGACGAGGTCGGCGCCGACCGCCGGCACCGGCGAGTAGGCGCCCATCCCGCCGGTGTTCGGTCCCCGGTCGCCGTCCAGCGCGCGCTTGAAGTCCTGCGCGGGCGCCAGCGCCACGACGGTCTCGCCGTCGCACAGGCCCAACAGCGACACTTCGGGCCCGTCGAGGAACTCCTCGACGACCACACTGGCGCCGGCCGGGCCGAAGACGCGCTCGACCATGGCCGCGTCGATCGCGGCCTCGGCCTCGGCCCGGTCGGCGCAGATGCGCACCCCCTTGCCCGCCGCCAGCCCGTCGGCCTTGACCACGTACGGCGGCGGGAAGCGGCTCAGCGCCGCCTTCGCGGCGGCCGGGTCGGCACCGGCCCAGTGGCCGGCGGTGGCCACCCCCGCCGCGGACATGACCTGCTTGGCGAAGGACTTGGAGCTCTCGATGCGCGCGCCCTCGCGGGTGGGCCCGAAC
>DASZOD010000108.1:0-2496 GCA_035550935.1 Egibacteraceae bacterium
GCCCTACACTGCGCGGGACCGACGAGGAGGAACTGGTGAAACAGCTGGCCCAGCTCGCCCTCGACGAGGCGGTCAGGGCTGGGGCCGCCTACGCCGACGCCCGCGCGGTGATCGCCCGCAGCGAGTCGCTGGCGGTGCAGGACGAGCGCGTCGAGGGCGTCGAGCGCGACACCAGCCGCGGCGTCGGCGTGCGCGTGCTCGTGGCGGGCTCCTGGGGCTTTGCGGCGACCGCGCGGCTCGAGCCCGCATACATCCTGTCCGCCGCCCGCCGCGCGGTCGAGGTGGCCCGGGCGAGCACGACCGCCCAGCGTGGGCCGGTGCGCCTGGCTCCGGCGGAGGTGGCCCGCGGCAGCTGGACCACTCCCCACGAGCTTGATCCCTTCGCCGTCGGCCTGGACGAGAAGCTGAGCCTGCTGCTCGCGGCCACCGCGGCCGCCAAGCAGGTACCGGGGCTCACCTTCGCCAAGGCCAGCACCGACGCCTGGAAGACGACGACGTGGTTCGTCTCCAGCGAAGGCTCAGACCTCGAGCAGGAGATCGTGCAGGTGGCCGGCGGGGTATCGTGCGTGGCCGTGGGCGAGCAGGAACTTCAGACCCGCTCGTTTCCCAACTCCTTCCGCGGCTACTGCGGCTCCGGGGGCTGGGAGGACATCCGCGCCCTCGACCTGGCCGGTCAGGCGCCACGCTACGCCGAGGAGGCCGTCGCGCTGCTGTCGGCCCCCGAGCTGCCCTCCGACGTCGGCACCCTCGTGCTCGACGGCAACCAGGTCGCCCTGCAGGTGCACGAGAGCGTCGGCCATGCCCTCGAGCTCGACCGCGTCCTCGGCTTCGAAGCCGCCTACGCCGGCACGTCCTTCGTCGCGCTCGACGACCTGGGAATCCTGCGCTACGGCTCGCCGGTGGTCGACCTCGTCTTGGACACGACCACGCCCCGAGGTCTGGGCACGTTCGGCTACGACGACGAGGGGGTGCCGGCCACCCGGACGCCGCTGGTGGTGGGCGGGGTGCTGCACGGCGTGCTGTCCAGCCGCGAGACAGCGGTCCGGCTGGGGCCTGAGCAGCGCAGCAACGGGACGATGCGCGCCGACTCCTGGGCAGCGATCCCTCTCATCCGGATGTCGAACATCCACCTGGAACCCGGCGAGGGCAGCCTCGAGCAGCTGCTGGAGGACACCGGCCGCGGGGTGTTCATGACGACGAACCGCTCCTGGTCGATCGACGACCGTCGCGTGAACTTCCAGTTCGGCTGCGAGGCGGCCTACGAGATCGACGGCGGCCGCCTGCGCCGCCTCTACCGCAACCCCACGTACACCGGGCGCACCACCGAGTTTTGGGGTTCGTGCGACGCGGTGGCCGGGCCCCAGGAGTGGCGGGTCTACGGCACCCCCAACTGCGGCAAGGGACAGCCACCGCAGACCGCGCGGGTCGCCCACGGGGCGTCGCCCGCCCGCTTCCGCGCCGTCCAGATGGGCATACGGTGACCGGGCGCATCCACGCCCCCGGGGCACCTCCCGAGGGGCTGCTGGGCAGCGCGGGCCTGCGGCGGCTGGCCGACGCGGGCCTGGAGGCGGCCGCGGCCTCGGGGGCGGTCGCCGCCGAGGTGGTACTGCAACGCGACTGGGGCGGACTGACCCGCTTCGCCAACTGCGAGATCCACCAGAACGTCTGGGTCGAAGACCTCGTCGCCCGCGTACGGGCCGTCACCGCCGACGGCCGGGTCGGCGTCGCCGGCGCCCACGGCTTCCACGCCGCCGACGTCGCCGGTGCCGCGGACGCCGCGGTGGCCCTCGCCAGGATCTCGCCGCCGGACCCGGAGTTCCCGGGGCTGGCCGGCCCCGCCAAGGCCGGTCCCGTGCCGGTGGACGACGCCACCCTCTGGCTGTCGCCCGCCGACAGGGCCGCAGCGGTCGGTGCGGCGCTGGCCCAGGTCCCGCGAGGCCACGACGCGGCCGGCGCCTACCGGACCGGGGGCTCGGAGCTGGCGGTGGTCACGAGCGCCGGCCAGCGTGCCTACACACCGCTGTCGTCGGCCGAGCTGACCCTCGTCGTCATGGGGCCGAACTCGTCGGGCTACGCCGAGGCGGGAGGTCGCTCGGCGTCAGACGTCGACCCTGCCGCCACTGCCCGCACGGCGGTGGCCAAGGCCCGAGCCGCAACCGACCCGGTGGAGGTGGCCCCGGGGACCTGGCCGGTGGTGCTCGAACCAGCCGCGACCGGGACGCTGGTGCAGTTCCTCAGCTACCTGGGCTTCGGCGGGCGTGACTGGCTGGAGGGACGGGCCTTCACCTCCCGGCGGCTGGGAGAACAGGTGGTCGACGCCAAGGTCACGATCGTCGACGACGCTGCAGCTGCCAACACCCTCGGCGTCCCGTTCGACTACGAAGGCCCCCCCAAGCAGCGCGTGGAGCTGATCCGCGACGGGGTGGCCAGGGCGGTGGGCCACGACCGCCACTCCGCCGCCAGGGCCGGGACGCGTTCCACCGGCCACGGCCTGCC
>DASZOD010000109.1:0-4139 GCA_035550935.1 Egibacteraceae bacterium
GGACACGGGGGCCCGGTGACCGCTGTCGACGCGCTGCGTGAACGCCCTGCCGGGACGGCCCCGGCCGGGCCCGGTCGGCCACCTTCCTCCGGCGGCCGGCGCCACCAGCAGACGCTGGGCGCGGCGGTCGGCGCGCTGGTCGTGGCCGCGTGCCTGCCGCTGGCGCGAGTGTTCGCCGGTCTTGAGTTCCTCGCTCCGGTGCTGGGCGCGGCGCTGCTGTCGCTGGGGCTGTCGTGGGGCTGCCGGCGGTTGGGCGCCGGGCCACTGCTGACGCTGCTGGTGAGCATCGTGGGGTGGGTCGCGCTTGTCGGCGTGGCGTTCCTACCCGACACGCTGGCGGCAGGGGTGCTGCCGACCCCGGCCACGTGGGACGCGGGGCTGCGGCTGTGGCTGCGGGCGCTGGAGCTGGTCCGCATCCGCGCGGCGCCGGCCTTCGCCGACCCGCCCCTGCTGCTGCTGACCGTGACCGGGGTGTGGTTCGTCGCCCACGGCGTGGACGCCCTCGTCGCACACGCCCGTGCGCCATTGCAGGCGGTCGCCCTGGCCATGGTGTTGTGGACGGTCCCGCTCGTGGTGGCGCCGCCGGGCGGGCGGGCCTGGGCGTGGGCCTGGCCGTTGCTTGCGGCGTCCGCGGCGCTGCTGCTGGGCTTCGCCGGCGACGACCTGACCCGCTGGGGCACGTGGGTGGATCCCTGGACCGGTCGCGTGCCCTATCGCGGCGGGGCCAACCCGCTGGTCCCGGCGGGGGCCACGGTGACCGCCGCGGCGATCGCCATCGGGGCGCTGGTCGCCGGCCTGCTGCCGGGATTCGGCCGGCCCCCGGCGCTGCGGGCACCTGGCCTGGGTGCGACGACCGTGGCTGACAACCCGATCGTGAACATCCGCGCCAGCCTCGTGGCTCGCGACAACACCGCCCCGCTCCTGCGGGTGCGCAGCAGCCGCCCGGTGTACCTGCGCACCACCGCCCTGGACGTCTACAGCGCCGACGAGGAGTGGACGAACGCCGGCATCCGCGGGCGCCCGGTCGGCAGGGCGGGTCTGCCCGTGCACCGCCCCGTCGCTTCCGCCGAGCCGGTCGCGGTCGATGTGGCCGTCGAGAATCTGCCCGGCGCGATCCTGGTCCCCGTCCCCTATCGCCCGCTGCAGATCGTGGGGGACTTCCGCGAGAGGTTGGACTACGATTCCCGGCTGGCGACCTTCACGCTGGACGCGGGCCTGAGCCTGCGTCGCGGCGACCGCTACCGCGTGTACGCCGCCGTCCCCGTCCCCGAGGCTGGCACGCTCGATCGCGCGGATGCCACCGGCGCCCACCCGGTGCTGCCGGCCGGCGTGCCCGTGGCGGTGGGCCGACTGGCCCGCGACATCGTCGAGCGCGCCGGTGCGGTGACGCCGTTCCAGCAGGCCCTGGCCGTCCAGGACGAGCTGCGCACCTGGCGCTACAGCGTCGACGTGCCGGCCGGGCACAGCGGCAGCGCTCTGGAGTCCTTCCTGGAGCGCCGCAGCGGCTACTGCGAGCAGTTCGCCGGCACCATGGCGGTGATGCTGCGGACCCTGGGCATCCCCGCCCGGGTCGCGGTCGGCTTCACTCCCGGGACGCCTGTCGGTGAGGGCCAGTACGTCGTCACCAGCGCGAACGCCCACGCCTGGGTGGAGGTGCCGTTCCAGGCCCAGGGCTGGATCGCTTTCGAACCGACCCCCCGCGACGACGGCAACGTGCTCGTGCCTAGCGCCGCGAACCTCGCGCCGGCGCTGACCGCCGGGCAGGCGGTGCTGGCACAGGACCGCGGTCTGACCCCGGAGCAGGAGCGCATCGCGCAGCTGCCCGACGGCCCCGGAGGGCCGCAGCCTGCGCCCAGCCCGGCGCCCGCCGAGCCCTCCGCCGCGGGCGGCCGCCCCGTCGCTCCCAGGCCGGTCGCGCCGCTGGTGCTGACGCTGGTGGCCTCGGTGGGCCTGGCCGCCGCGGCGGCTGGCGGCGCGTTCCGCCACCGCCGCCGGGCGCGCGCCGGCCCGGCCACACGCGTGCTCGACGAGTACGCCAGCGTCGAGCGCCTGGGCCGGGGGCTGGGGATCCATCCCGCAGCGTGGGAGACCGAACGCGAGTACCTGGCACGGCTCGCCGTCCGCGTCCCCGCGGTGGCCGACGCCGCCCGGCGGCTGGCAGCGCTTGCCGCCGCCGCTCGCTACGCCGCCCGGCTGCCCGAGGACGCGCTCGTGGCGGCCGAGGAGTGCGCTCTGCGGCTGCGCGCCGAGCTGCTGGGGTCCTGCTCCCGGGCCGGACGGGTGCTGGTGCCGGTGCGCGGCGCCGCGTGGTCGGCCAGATCAGCGCTGCGCGCGCTGGGAGACGCCGGCGCCCGACGGGTGCGCCGGGGCGGGGGGCGGCCGGCGGGTGCGCCCGCCCTCCTCGCTCACAGGCGGGGGCCCTGGCCGCGCCGCTTGCCGTCCAGGTAGCGGTGCAACCCGCCGCGCAGCTGGCCACCGAGACGCGAGGTGTCGTCCTGGCCCAGGCGCTTGATCATGTTGCCGCCGTACACCGTACTGCCGAGCATGAGAGCGAACCCGGCGACACCGAACCACAGGTTCAACGCAAAGCACAGCAGCAGGACGAAACCGAGCGCGAGGCCGACGAGCGCGAGCTTGATCTGGCGGCGCACGTGCGACGACACCGTGGTGGTGCCGACCGTGCGCGCGAACTTGGGGTCTTCCTCGCGCAGGCGAGCCTCGATGTCGGAGAGAATCTGCTGCTCGCGGTCGGAGAGGGGCATGGAGGCGGCTCCGCGGATCGTCCGGCAAGCAAGTATAGGAATCCCCGGCAACGTCACGTCAAGCGTTCCCCGCTCGGGGCGCGCGTAGCCCGGGTCGGCGCGGGTCGGCGGGAAACGACGCCGCTGGTTTCAGGTCGTGGGCGGCTCGCGACGCCGCTGGCCGGCGGTGTCAGCGGCGCCCTCTGCCGCGGGGTCGGGTCCGTCGACCAGCGCCGCGCGGGTGACCGCGGCGTCGCCGAAGCGGTCGCGGGCGGCATCGGTGGCGCGCTCCAACCGCCCCCAGCGGTCGTCGCCGCTGGGCGCCGACGGGCGGGAATCGACGTCGAGCAGGCGCAGCTGCCGCGCCGCGTCGGCGGCGACGAGGTTGGTGACTCCCAGCCCGACCAGGCGGACCCGGACCCGCTCCAAGCGCAGCGCCTCCAGCAGCGCGGAGGCCTCCCGGTGCAGCGTCCCCGCCTGCTCGGTGGGCACCGCCAGGGTCCGCGACCGGGTGACCGTCGTGTAGTCCGCGTAGCGCAGCTTGAGCGTGACGGTGCGTCCTGCCAGGTGGCGGCGGCGCAGCCGGCGGGCGACCTTCTCGGCCAGCCGCAGCAGCTCGACGCGCAGCACCTGCGGGTCGTCGACGTCGCGGTCGAAGGTCACCTCGGCGCTCATGCCCTTGGCCGGCTCCCAGGCGACGACCGGGCGGGAGTCCTCGCCGCGGGCCAGCCGCCGCAGCTGTGCGGCGACGGCCGGGCCGACGATGCGCGCCAGCGTGGCCGGGGGCGCGGCCGCCACGTCGGCGACCGTGCGCAGCCCCAGCCGCTCGAGGCGGGCGGCGGTCTGGGTCCCTACCCCCCACAGGTCACCTACGCCCAGCGGCGCAAGGAAGGCCGCCACCTGAGCGCTGCGCAGGTGTAGCAGGCCGTCGGGCTTCGCCTTGCCGCTGCACAGCTTGGCCAGGAACTTGTTCGGCGCGACCCCGACGCTGGCCGCCAGGCCGAGCTCGCCACGGATACGCCGGCGCAGCAGTCCCCCGATCCGTTCGGGCAGCCCGAGCAGGCGGACGCTGCCGCCCACGTCGAGGAACGCCTCGTCCAGTGCGATCGGCTCGACCAGGGGGGTGGCTGCCAGCAGGATCGCACGCAGCTGCGCGGAGACCCGTTGGTAGGCGGCGAAGTCGGGGCTGACGACGACCGCGCCGGGGCACAGCCGCAGCGCCTGGGCCATCGGCATCGCCGAGCGCACCCCGAACGCCCGCGCTTCGTAGGAGGCGCTGGCGACGACGCCGCGTCCACCGGCGCCGCCGACGAGCACGGGGCGTCCGGCCAGCGAGGGCTCGCGGCGGACCTCGACCGCCGCGTAGAACGCGTCCATGTCGACGTGCAGGATGGGCTC
>DASZOD010000110.1:0-2617 GCA_035550935.1 Egibacteraceae bacterium
CCGCGGCGGCGGTGGCGGGCGCGTCCGCGCCGGCGCCCCGCTGGATGTCGTCGGCGTCGACGCCGGTGGTCGCCACCAGGTCGCTTTCGACCTGCTGGGACAGCGCCAGGCGCCCGCCGACCAGCGTGACCCGGGTGGCGCCCAGCCGACGGATCTCCTGCGCCACCCGCCCGTCGAGGCGCTCGCGCCAGGTGGTCAGCAGCGGGCCGTCCACCGCGGCGGCCAGCGGCCCGGCGGCGACCGCGTCGGGGAAGGACTCCGCGGACGCCAGCACCACCCGCCGGGCGGTCTGGAATCCGGCCCGCGACAGCGCCACGGCGGTGCCCACCCGGTCCGGGCCGGCGACCCGGTCGACCGCGGCGGCGGTGACCGTCTCGGGTTGTCCGCCCTGCGAGGCGGCGACGACCTCGGTGTCGCCGCCGCCGGTCACGTAGTCGTTGCGGGCCTCGGCGTCCAGCAGCGACGGGTAGGGGTTCAGGTAGTTGCTGCCGTAGGGGTCGGTGATCGCAGGGTCCTCGATCATGAAGTGCAGGTGGGGCCCGCTGGCCTCGGCGTTGCCCGAGTCGCCCATCCAGGCGATGCGCTGGCCGCGCTCGACGCGGGCGCCGTCGCTGACCCCGGGAGCGTAGGCGTGCTCGGGTCCGCCCAGGCCGTCGTCGCTGCCGGGGGTGTCGTTGTTGAGGTGCAGGTAGTGGTAGTCGCGGCCGTCGTCGCCGCAGACGACCAGCGCGTAGCCGTAGGCGGGCTCGTCCCCGTCGACGCCGGCGATCCCGCAGACGCTGCCGCCGACCGCCGCGTAGACCTCCCAGCCCTTGTCGCCCATGAGGTCGGTCGCGCGGTGCACCCGGCCCCCGGAGCGGGGATCGTGGTAGCTGTCGACGTAGGTGGCCTGCGGGTCGGTGGGGAAGGTCAGGTCGACGGTCTGCTCGTGGCCGGCGTCGGCCTCCTGTCCCCCCGCCGGTCCCGCCGCGGCGACGACGACCGCGCAGCCGAGCCCGGCGGCCAGCAGCCGCAGCGCGCAAAACATCGGGCAAGGCTACGGGACCACCCCGGGGCGCCCGCAAATCTGCCGGCGGCGGCGCGCCCGGGCCATCAGCCGCCGCGCAGGGTGCCGACAGCCTCGACGGCGACGGCGGCACCCACCAGGAACAGCACCACCGCGCCGCCCAGCTGCAGCCACGCCAGCCCCACCACCCGGGTCAGCGCGTCCCCGACCAGCACCGCGAGGGCTGTGGAGGCGACCAGCGCGAGGCTGGCGCCCAGCAGCACGCTCCAGCGGTGACCGCCGCCGGCGGCGAACGACACCACCGCCAGCTGGGTCTTGTCGCCCAGCTCGGCCAGGAACAGCGCCGCGAACACCGTCGCCACGGTCTTGAGCTCCATCACGCTCCTCTGTCGGCCTCGCCGGGCGCTGGTCCCTGCTCGGCCGGGGGCAGACGGTAGGCCGCCCGCAGCCGCTGCACCCACTCGACGTCCTCGTCTTCCTCGACCTCGACCTCAGGGCGAGACTCGGCGGGGGCCGGGGCTGGGACGGCGCGGCGCCGGTTCCGGCGGGAAGCCCGCCGGCGGGTAGGGCGCCGGTGCAGGCCGGCGTGGCCGTGGGCGCCCCCGCCGACCTCTTGGATGGCGGCCTCGGGGAGGTCCAGCGCGACCGCGGCCGCCAGCGCGGTGGTCAACGGCACCGCGGCGATCAACCCGATCGAGCCGACCAGCGCCCGCACGGCCTCGACCGCGACCACCTCGGCGGTCAGGATCGAGCCCAGGGACTCCTCGGCGGTGACGAACAGGATGAGCAACGGCAGGGAGGCGCCGGCGTAGGCGAGGAACAGCGTGTTGACGGTGGCCGCCACGTGGTCGCGTCCGACGCGCAAGGCGCCGCCCACCAGCTCGCCGAAGCCGGCGCGGGGGTTGGCCCGCCGCAGCTCGAAGACCGTGGACGCCTGCGACATCGTGACGTCGTCGAGCACGCCCAGGCCGCCGAGGATGATGCCCGCCAGCAGCAGGCCGCGCAGGCTCAGTCCGCCGACCTCCAGGTTGGCCATCCGGGCTTCCTCGCTGGTGAAGCCGGTGATCGACGTCGCCGCCACGAAGACCGCGGCCAGCACGGCGGTCAACAGCAGCGCGCCTGCGGTGCCCACCACCGCGGCGGTGGTCTTGCGCGACCAGCCGTGGGACAGGTACAGCGTGACCACCATGATCGCGGTGGAACCGACCACCGCGACCGCCACCGGCCCGCGACCTGCCAGGATCGCGGGGATCATGAAGGCCACGATGAGGACGAACGACAGCGTCAGGCCCAGCAGCGCCCGGGCGCCCTGCCAGCGGCCGAAACCGACGACCGCCGTGAGGAACAGCGCCGCCAGCAGCAGCATCGGCCGGTCGCGGCGGAAGTCGCTGACGTAGTACAGCGTCTCGCCGCCCTGTTCGACGGCGGCGAGCTTCACCTGCTGTCCTGGCCGGTAGGTGTCGCCGGTGTCGTCGGTCATCTCGAACACGACCGTCTCGCCGCTGGCGGCCAGGCGGGCGGTGATCGCGACGTTGGTGGCTCCCGGCAGCAGCCCGGTTGGGTCAGGACCGAGGTCGGTGACCTGCAGCAGGGTGGCGTCGAGCAGGCGGG
>DASZOD010000111.1:0-3782 GCA_035550935.1 Egibacteraceae bacterium
CGTCTAGTTGGATCCCCCCCAACCGGCGACCGCTGCGCGGTCGCCCTCGCCCTGGGCGCCCCGCCGGTCCGCGCCCGGCTGGCCTACCTAGGCTCGGGCAGGCCGACCACCACACTGGTCGCCTTCACCGACGCGATCACCGCGGTGCCCGGGGCCAGCCCCAGCTCGTCGACGCTCTCGGCCGTCACCAGCGCCAGCAGCCGGAACGGGCCGGCCTGCATCTCCACCGTGGCCGCCGCCGTCCCCCGCACGACGTCGGTGACCACCGCGTCGAAGCGGTTGCGCGCCGACTGCGCGGTGATGGTGGGCTGGCGGCCGCGGCGCTCCGCCAGCAGCCGGCGGACCTCGGCCAGTGGGACCACCCGCTGGCCGCCTTCGCTGCGCTCCACCCGCAGGTGGCCCTGGCGCGCCCAACGCCGCAGCGTGTCGACACTGACGCCCAGCAGCGCGCCGGCCTGGCCGATGCGCAGGTGCTCGTCGCTCATTGCCGGATGGTAGCCGGCCATCCGGCGCCTCAGGCGACGCGGCGACGGCCTGCCAGGCCGGTCGGGAACTCACGGTTTCCACCCGACCGACGGTTGTCTATCCTGGTCCGGCGGGGGACGGTTGGCGGGAACCGGGACGGTTTCGCAAGGGTGCGATGAATCTGGACGCGTGGATCACGCTCGCGGTCGTCGTCGCGACCGTGGTGGTGCTGGCGCGCGAGCTGGTGCCGCCGGCGCTGGCGGTGCTGGGCGCCACGGTGCTGCTGCTCGTCGTCGGGGTCATCGACTCGGAGCAGGCCTTCTCCGGCTTCTCCAACGAGGCGCCCATCACCGTGGCCGCGCTGTTCGTGCTCGCGCGCGCCGTCGAGCTGTCTGGCATCCTCCAGCCGGTGGTGCAGCGCTTCATGGGCGAAGCCTCCACCCTGCGTGGGCAGCTCGCGCGCATCGCCTTGCCCGTGGCGGGCGCGTCGGCGTTCCTCAACAACACCCCCCTGGTGGCGATGACGGTGCCGCCGGTGGTGCAGTGGGCCAAACGCCGGAAGCTGCCCGCCTCGCGCTTCCTCATCCCCGTCAGCTACGCGGCCGTCCTCGGCGGAGCCGTCACCGCCATCGGTACGTCCACCAACCTCGTCGTGTCCGGTCTGCTGACCGAGACCGGCATGGCGCCGCTGGGCCTGTTCGAGCTCGTGCCGGTGGGGCTGCCGATCGCCGTCGCCGGCTGCGGGGCCATCGCGCTGCTGGCCGGCAGGCTGCTGCCCGACCGCAGGGCGATGCACGAACGCTTCGGCGACAGCCTGCGCAACTACAGCGTGTCGATGCAGGTGGTGCAAGGAGGCCCGCTGGAGGGCTGCTCGATCGAGGCCGGCGGCCTGCGTCACCTGCGCAGCGTCTACTGCGTGCAGGTGTCGCGCAACGGTCACGCCATCGCGCCGGTGGCCCCCAGCGAGGTCCTGTCCGGCGGCGACGTGCTCACCTTCGTGGGCCGGGTCGACGAGGTCGTCGACCTGCAGCGTCAACGCGGGCTGGTGTCAACCGAGCAGCGCCACCTCGAGGCGCTGCAGGGCAACGGCCACGTCTTCTTCGAGGCGGTGGTGGGCGACAGCTCCCAGCTGGCGGGCCGCACCCTCAAGGAGGTCGGGTTCCGCGGTCGCTACCAGGGCGCGGTGCTGGCCATTCACCGCGCCGGCCAGCGCGTCGACGCCAAGCTCGGCGAGGTGCCGCTGCGCCTGGGCGACACGCTGCTGATCCTGGCCGACCCCGGCTTCCGCGACCGCTGGCGCGACAGCGGCGACTTCCTGCTGATCGCCCGCATGGGAAGCGAGCCCCCGGCGCAGAGTCGCAAGGCCCCCCTGGTCGCGGGCATCGCGCTGCTGATGGTGCTGCTGGCCGGCACCGGCGTCGTGCCGATCCTGCACGCTTCGCTGGCGGCCGCCGGCCTGCTGCTGGCGGTCGGCGCGCTGAGCGTGCGCCAGGCCCGCGCCGCCGTCGACCTCGACGTCATCGTCGTCATCGCCGCCGCCTTCGGGCTCGGCGCCGCGGTCACCACCAGCGGCCTGGGCGACCGCGTCGCCGGGCTGCTGCTCGGAGTCTTCGAGCCGTTCGGGCTGGTCGGGGCGCTGGCCGGGGTGCTGCTGGCGGCGATGGCCCTGACCGAGCTGATCTCCAACAACGCGGCGGCGGTGCTGCTGTTCCCGGTGGCGATGTCGACCGCCGCCGCGCTTGGCGTGGACCCCCGGCCCTTCGCCATCGCCGTGACCATGGGCGCGAGCCTGTCGTTCCTGACGCCGATCGGCTACCAGACCAACCTCATGGTGTACGGCCTCGGCGGCTACCGCTTCAGCGACTACAGCCGGCTGGGGGTGCCGCTGGACCTCATCGTCATCGCCGGCTGCCTGCTTCTCATCCCGCGGGCGTTCCCGTTCTGACCGGCTCACCGGCCAGGTCGCGACGCCGTCCCAGCGCGTACCCTGCACCTACATGGACCTCGAGACGCTCATCACCACGGTCGGTCTGCTCGGCGTGTTCGGCATCGTGTTCGCCGAGACCGGACTGCTGGTCGGCTTCTTCCTGCCCGGCGACTCACTGCTGTTCACCACCGGGCTGCTGGTGTCCCACGGCATCCTCGACGCCCCGCTGGTGGTCGTGCTCGCCGGCTGCTTCCTCGCCGCGGTCATCGGCGACCAGGTCGGCTACGCCTTCGGCCGGCGGGTGGGCCCGCGCCTGTTCCGCCGGCCCGACTCGAGGTTCTTCCGCCAGGAGCACGTGGTCAAGGCCCACGCCTACTTCGAGCGCTACGGCGCCCGCACGATCGTGCTGGCCCGGTTCGTGCCGGTTGTGCGCACCTTCGCCCCTGTCCTGGCCGGCGTCGGCAGCATGCGCTACCGCACCTTCGTCACCTACAACGTCGTCGGGGCGCTGTTGTGGGGCGTCGGGGTCACCGCGCTGGGCTACGCCCTGGGTCGGCGGTTCCCGCACATGGAGGAGTACCTGCTGCCCACCGTGGTGCTCATCATCGCCGCCTCACTCGTGCCGGTGGCGCTCGAATGGCGCAGGAGCCGCACGCCCAGCGCGCGCTGACGGGTCGCCATCCGGAGGTTGCGCCACCGGTCCGCAGGCCATAACTTTGTGCCCTCCAAAAGTCTCACGGCGGGCGATCAAAACCTGTGGACAGCACCCTGTCGCAAGCCGAGCGCGAGGCGCTCAAGGCGATGTACCGGCTGACCCGCGACCGCGGCGAGGCCCGCACCGGCGACCTCGCCGACGCCCTGGGCGTCACCCCCGGCACCGTCACCGCGCGCGTGAAGCGCCTGGCCGATCGGGGGCTGGTCGTCCACAGCCGCTACCGTGGCGTGGCGCTGACACCCGCCGGCCTGCGTCTGGCGGTCGCGGCGATCCGCCGGCACCGCATCGTCGAGCGCTTCTTGTCCGACATGCTGGGATATGCCTGGAACGAGGCGGACCATCTGGCCGCCAGCTTCGAACACGAGCTGCCCCGAGAGGTCGAGGAACGACTGTTCGTCGCGCTGGACCGCCCCTCCACCTGTCCGCACGGCTTCCCCATCCCCCCGCCGGAGGTCACCGAGATCCCCGCGATGCCGCCGCTGTACACGCTCGAGCCCGGCGACACCGCGGTGGTCGCCGTCCCCGGCGCCACCGAGCCTGAGGTCTGTGCCTTCCTGGAGGCGCTCGGCCTGCATCCGGGCGCGCGCATCGAGGTCCGTGAGAAGCACCCGTTCGAAGGACCGCTGGTGCTGGCCGTCGACGGCAAGGACCGCATGGTGGGCTGGAAGCTCGCTC
>DASZOD010000112.1:0-3296 GCA_035550935.1 Egibacteraceae bacterium
CCGCCGACCTGCTGACGCTGCGGGGCGCCCGGGTCATCGCCCGAGCCGACGTCGTCATCTGGGCGGCCAGCCTCGTCATGGCCGAGGTCGTCGCCGGTGCCCGCCCCGACGCGCAGGTGCTGGACTCGTCGGGCATGACCCTGGACGACCTGTGCGCCGTCTACGACCGGGCCGCCGCCGGCGGGCTGACCGTCGCCCGGGTCCACTCCGGCGACCCGACGCTGTACGGGGCCATCGGCGAGCAGATCGAACGCTGCGTCGAACGCGGGCTGGCCTGGGAGATCGTCCCGGGCGTGTCGTCGCTGGGAGCCGCCGCCGCGGCCCTGGGCCGGGAGCTGACCGTGCCCCAGGTCGCCCAGTCGGTCATCGTCACCCGCCTGGCGTCCGCCACCCCCATGCCCGAGGGCGAGCAGGTGCGCGCCTTCGCCGCGCACGCCACCACCATGGCACTGTTCCTGTCGGCCGGGCGCGGCGCCAGGCTGCAGGCCGAGCTGCTGGCCGGCGGCTACCCTCCCGAGACGCCCTGCGCCGTGGTGTACCGGGCCAGCTGGCCCGACGAGGCGCTGTACCGCTGCCGGCTGGACCGGTTGGCCGCCACCCTGCGACGGGCCGGGCTGACCAGGCACACGCTCGTGCTCGTCGGGCGGGCCCTGGACGCGGCCGGCACCCGCAGCCACCTGTACGACCCGGCCTTCGCCCACCTGTTCCGGGCGAGGGCGGCGGGCGGAGGCCCGCCGTGACCCCGGAGCTGCGTGAGCCAGACCTGCCGCGCACCGCCAGGGTGCGCACCGGGGTGCTGCGCTCGGGCTGGACCACGGGCAGCTGCGCGTCCGCCGCGGCCAAGGCGGCCGCGCTGGTGCTGGCCGGCGGCCACGCTCCGGCCGAGGTCGAGGTGGCGCTGGCCAACGGCGCCCGGGTGCGTTTCCCGGTGCAGCGGGTCACCGGCGGGCCGGGCTGGGCCGAGGCGGTCGTGGTCAAGGACGCCGGCGACGACCCCGACGTCACCGACGGCGCCCACCTGACGGTGCGCCTGGCCTGGGCCGCGGGCACCGGCCTGACCTACCGGGCCGGCGACGGCGTGGGCACGGTCACCAAACCCGGCCTGGGCCTGGAGATCGGCGGCCCCGCCATCAACCCGGTTCCCCGGCGGGTCATCGCCGAGGCCGTGGGCGAGGTCATCGACACCGCCGCCCGCGGCGTCGCCTGCACGGTCAGCGTCCCCGGCGGCGAGAAGATGGCGCGCAAGACGACCAACCGCCGGCTGGGCATCGTGGGCGGCATCTCGATCCTGGGCACGACCGGGATCGTCCGGCCGTTCTCGACCGCGTCCTGGCTCGCCTCGGTGGTCCAGGCCGTCGACGTGCTGGCCGCCCAGGGCGCCGACATGCTGGTGCTGGCCACCGGCGGGCGCAGCGAACGCGCCGCCATGGCCATGCTGCCCGACCTGGACGAGGGCTGCTTCGTCGAGGTGGGCGACTTCACCGGCGCGGCCCTGCGCCGCGCGGCCGAGCGCAGGGTCACCAGGGTCGTGTTCGTCGGCATGGCCGGCAAGCTGTCGAAGCTGGCCGCCGGTGTCCTGATGACCCACTACACCCGTTCGAAGGTCGACACCGACCTGCTCGCCGAGATCACCGCCGAGGCCGGCGGCGACCCGGCGGCGGTCGCGGCGGTGCGGGCGGCCAACACCGCCCGCCACGCCTACGAGCTGTGGCGGGCCCACGGCCTGTCCGGCGCCCCCGACCTGCTGTGCGCCCGCGTCGCCGACAACCTCACCCGCTTCACCGGCGGGGCGGTGAGCGCCCGGGCCGCGATGGTCGACTTCGACACCCTCGAGCCGGTCGGCCGCAGCGGGGGGTGGACAGCCCGATGAGCGGACGGGTCGCCGTGATCGGCCTGTCGGCCCAGCCGCTGGACAGCGCGGCGCTGGAGGCGCTGGCCCGCGCCCGGCTGGTGCTGGGTGCCCCGCGGCACCTGGAGACGGTCGCGCACCTGCTGCCCCCGGTGGCGCGCAGCGCGCCGCTGACCGCCGACCTGGACGCCGCGCTGGGCGCGGTCGCCGCCGAGCCCGGCCCGGTGGCCGTGCTCGCCTCCGGCGACCCGGGCTTCTTCGGCATCGTCCGAGCGCTGGCCGCCCGCTTCGGCCCGGCCGCGCTGCAGGTGCTGCCGGCGGTGTCCAGCGTGGCGCAGGCGTTCGCCCGGGTCGGCCTGCCCTGGGACGACGCGCTGGTGGTCTCCGCCCACGGTCGCGACCCGGCGTACGCGGTCAACGCCTGCCGCGCCCACCCCAAGGTCGCCGTCCTGACCATGCCCGACTTCGGCCCCGCCGAGCTGGCCCGCGCCCTGCCGCCCGGCCGCCGCCTGGTCGTCGCCGAGCGCCTGGGCGACACCGACGAGCGGGTCACCGACGCCACCGCCGAGGACGTCGCCGCCGCCCGCTGGCAGGACCCCAACGTCGTGCTGTCGGTCGACCCGGCGGCGGCGGTCGCCGACAAGGGCCGGTCGTGGCCGCCGCGGCGCACGCCGACCCGCTGGGGGCTGGGCGAGGACGCCTTCGAGCACCGCGACGGGATGATCACCAAGGCGGAGGTGCGGGCCGTGGCGCTGGCCCGGCTCGGCCCCGGCACCGGCGACCTGGTGTGGGACGTCGGCGCCGGCAGCGGCTCGGTGGGGGTGGAGGCGGCGCGCCTGGGGGCCGCGGTGGTGGCGGTCGACGCCGACCCCGACCAGTGCGCGCGGGTGCAGGTCAACGCAGCGCGCCACCAGGTCCACGTCGACACGGTCTGCGCCACCGCCCCCCAGGCCCTGGAGTCGCTGGCCGACCCCGACGCGGTGTTCGTCGGCGGCGGCGGCCACCTGGTCACCGCGATCGTCCGGGTGGCCGCGGACCGGGCGCGCCGCGCCGTGGTCGTGGCCCTGGCCACGATCGAGCGGGTGGGGCCGGTCCGGCGCGCCATGAGCGACGCCGGCCTGGTCGCGGAGGCCACCCTGGTGCAGGCCGCCCGGGTGGCACCGCTGGGTGCCGGGCACCGGCTGGAGGCCGGCAACCCGGTGTTCCTGGTCGACGGCCAGGTGCGCCGGTGACCCAGGGGGCGGGCATGGAGGTGGGCGCCGCGCTGGTCGCCGCCACCGCCAACGGGCGCCGCCACGCGGCGCACCTGGCCACGGCGCTGCCGGGCGCCCGCCTGGCCGACAAGCGCACCGACCCGCCGGTGGTCACCGTCGACGACGCCGGGCGCTTCGCGGTCGCCCTGGTCGGCGGCCACCACGGCGGCAACGACCTGGCCCGGCGGGTCGCC
>DASZOD010000113.1:0-8681 GCA_035550935.1 Egibacteraceae bacterium
CCGACTGCCCGTCACGTCTCCGCCTCGTGCGTGGCCGCTGCGGCGATCGCACGGCACGGCGGCTTACGCCGGTGACCGTCATCGGACTCGGGCTCCCGCCGCCTCCGTCGCCTCATACGCGCGGTCCTCATCACCCCGCTCGGCGGGGGTGTGTTGGTCGCCTCGGCCCTTCTCCCACAGCGGCTTGGGGGTAGAGGCCAGGTCATCGGACCCGCACAGCGCGCACCTGCGCCCGCCGCGTAGCCATGACGTGCCGCATGCCTGACAGGTGACCTCCAGGCTGCCGTCGGGTCGCCGCCTGCCCGACAGGCTGTCGTCCTCCTGGCATGCGGGACAGACGATGCTGGGCATGTCCGGTCACGCCAGCTGCTCGCGGCCGGTGATGCCAAGCTCGCGGAACTCGACCTCCGGGTGGTCGTCGCGGGCCCACTTGAGGGCATAGTCGGAGGCGAACAGCATCAGCGTGCGGCGGTGGCGGTCCTCGACAAGCAGCGTCTGGCGCTGGCAGCGCAACGTGTCGGCGTGCGCCCGGTCGACCTCGCGCGCGAGCTTCCAGGGCGCAGGCGACAGGACGATGTCACAGCCGAACTCGTTGACCATGCGGTGGGCAGCGACCTCGAACTGCAGCTGTCCGACGCCGGCGAAGATCGGCTCCTGATCCCCGAAGTCGGGGTGGCGCAGCACGTGGACGACGCCTTCTTCGTCCAGCTGCACGAGTCCGGCGCGGAACTGCTTGTAGCGGGCGGCGTCACGGTTGCGCACGGTCGCGAACTTCTCCGGTGCGAATGTGGGGATCGACGGGAACACGGCCCTGGGGCCGGCATACAAGGTGTCGCCAACCTGCAGTCCGGTGGCATTGACGATGCCGACGATGTCGCCGGGTACAGCGTCGTCGACGGTCTCGCGGTCGCGGGCGAACAGCTGGTGGGTGTACTTGAGCTGGTAGGGCTTGCCGGTACGCGCCAGCGTCGCGGTCATGCCGCGCGCGAAGCGCCCGGAATTCACTCGCAGGAAGGCGATGCGGTCGCGGTGACGCGGGTCCATGTTCGCCTGCACCTTGAACACCAGGCCGGCGAACGGCGCCTCCAGCGGACGCGCGTCGGCGTCGGCGGGCTCGACCACGGGCTGGTCGGTTGGTGGCGGGGCGAGTTCAGCGAAGGCTTCTAGCAGCAGGCGAACCCCGAAGTTGGCGAGCGCCGAGCCGAAGAATACCGGGGTCTGCTTGTCGCCGAGGAAGGCGTCACGATCCAGGTTCCGATCCTCGAGATCGAGCAGCTCCAGCTCCTCGAACGCCGCCTGCCACCGGTCCGGTGGGCACCCCTGCGGCTCAGCCTTGTGCAGCGGCACCCGGTGCTCATCGCCGACGGTGGCGCCGTGCGCGGTGCGGTCAAAGCGCACGAGTTCCCCCGCACGCCGGTCGACGATGCCCGCGAACTCCGCGCCGTCAGCGACCGGCCAGGTAATCGGGACCGGCTGGAGGCCGATCTCGGCGTGGATCTCGTCGAGCAGCTGCAGCGGCGGCAGTCCGGGCCGGTCGCACTTGTTGACGAACGTCACGATCGGCAAACCACGGTCGCGGCAGACCTTGAACAGCTTGAGCGTCTGGGGCTCCAGGCCCTTGGCGAAATCCAGCACCATGACCGCGGCGTCGGCCGCGCACAGCGTCCGGTAGGTGTCCTCGGAGAAGTCCGCGTGTCCCGGGGTGTCCAGCAGGTTGAACTTCCACCCGCCGTAGCTGAAGTGCAGCACGGTTGATGAGACGGAGATTCCGCGTTGCTGCTCGAGTGCCATCCAGTCGCTGGTCGCCGAGCGTGCTTGCTTGCGCGACTTGACGGCCCCCGCTTCGTGCACCGCGCCGGAGAACAGCAGGAACTTCTCGGTAAGCGTCGTCTTGCCCGCGTCGGGGTGGCTGATGATCGCGAAGGTGCGCCGGCGGCCGACCTCGGCGACGAACCGGGCGTCTCTGGATGGCGTGGCGATGGCGACCATGGCGTCAGGTACCGGTGGTGATGCGGGGGACCACCAGGCGTCGGCAGGACCCATCGGGCAGCCGACCAACTCGGACCCGACCGCGACGGGCGCACCGGAGACCCGGACGACCGCCAGCAACTCGGTCGTGGACCGGCACGGGTGAGCCTCCTAGAAAGTAGGGGAGACGAGCGGGCGCTCCATGCAACACTGACCCTACCGTCACGTTACAGTATAGGACCACTACGGGGCGTGCGCTGCTCCCGCTGATGCGACTGCCCCGACATGCCACGCTCAAGGGCGTGGCCCCGCGGCGTGCACAAGGACACCATCTCCGTGGCGGTGCTCGAGCCGGGCGCGGACACGCCGACGGGGGACAAGATCTGGCATGACGAGCCGTCGGTGCGCCGACTGTTGGAGGGTTTGGCGGATCGGGCGCGCCTGTGGGTGTGCTACGAGGCGGGCCCCACCGGCTACGAGCTGCAGCGGCTGGCGGCCTCCATGGGAGTGCGCTGCGAGGTGATCGCGCCGTCGCTGATCCCCACCGCGCCGGGTGACCGGGTCAAGACCGACAAGCGTGACTGCCGGCGGCTGGCGCGCTTGTACCGGGCCGGGCAGTTGACCGCCATCCGGGTGCCGTCGCCGGCCGAGGAGGCGGTGCGTGACCTGTGCCGTGCTCGGGCCGACCTGGTCGATGACCGCGACCGTGCCTGCAAGCGGCTGGGCGGGTTTTGCTGCGCCACGGGCGGGTGTACCGCGGGGGCAGCTACTGGACCGGCAAGCACCAGCAGTGGCTGGCCGCAGCGCTTCGACGAGCGCGCCATATCCGCCACGTTGGGCCACTACCGGGCGGTCCTGGCGGCGCGTGACGCGGCGGTGGCCGCGGTCGACGCCGACCTGGCACCCTGGTTTGACCGCGAACCGTTCGCCGACGGTGTGCACCGGCTGGGCGCCTACCGCGGCATCGCCCACCTGGGGGCGCTGACCCTGGCGTCGGAGGTGTGCGACTGGCGCCGGTTCCCCCGGGCGGGGGCGTTCATGGGCTGTACCGGCCTGGTGCCCTGGGAGTACTCCAGCGGCGGATCGGTGCGCCGGGGGCATCTGACCAAGGCCGGCAACGCCCACCTGCGCACCCAGCTGGTCGAGTCCGCCTGGGGCTACCAGCATCGTCCCGCGGTCGGCGTGGCGTTGCGCCACCGCCAGGACGGGCTGGACCCCCAGGTGGTCGCTGGGGCGTGGGAGGCGCAGCTGCGCCTCTGTGGGCGCTTCCGGCGCCTGGTCCAGCACAGGAACGTCAAGTCGGTCGTGGTCGCGGCGATCGCCCGCGAGCTCGCCGGGTTCGTGTGGGCGGAGACGACCGTGTCGCCATGACCACCACACCGTCGTTGCGGCTCGTCGCCTGGTGATCGGGCAAGGCGATGAGCGCTGCTTTGCAAGACGTGTCGAGCGGCCGCCGCTGCAGAAACGATCCCCGTGCGAACCATGCCCCGGAGGCCTCGATGGGCGCGTTTAGTCAGGGGGGCAGCCTCCTGCGAATCACCGATCTGCGGTCCCGACCCGCGTACCTGGGAGTTGGCGGCAACACCCGATCCACGAGCAGGCCTCGACACGTCTTGCACCATCATCTCCAGGAGGCCGACAACCCCACGTGAGCGCAACCGGGGAAGGAAAACAAAAAGAAAGGTCAGGCTCGTGCATCTCACACGGGCCCCCTTCCTCACGGGGGCAAAACCCACCACGCCCAACAACCCGATCACCAGCGCCTCTTGACGGGCGGTTCCACCTGAGTTAGTGCCGATGCATCGGACCGGAGCTAGTCCCCACGCGGTTGCCGGCTTCGAGGAGCGTAATTCGGGCCACAGGAGCGTGTTAACATCGCTCGAAGTAGGCGGGTAACGAGCCGCTGAGATGCGGATGTAGCATTTGCCCACACTCTTCCCCCGCTCCCGGATGGAGTTCCACACAAGTCCCACAGGAGATCGCCGGCTCTTTGACGCTTGGCGGGCCTGGTATATCCCCGGACCCCGGCAGTCGAAGCCGGATCTCGGGGCGGCAGAAGAGTCCGTCGACGGCGTCAGCGGACACCGGACAACCCTGGGGGTACGGCGGCATCCGTGATTGCGCGGCTGCTGGCATTCCGGGGGCTGACAACCGGCCGTATCAGCGGCCCGGCAGTACCATTCGCCCGGGGGAGGGTGCCCGGAGGGCGGTCAGGTGACGACGACTGGCGGTGACGCCCTTGCGCAGGTGGGGGGGAAGGCGGAAGAAGCGATGAAGGCGGGCGAGGTCGAGGACGCGGCGGCGCAGTTGTCCGCCGCGATCCGTCAGTTCACCGCCGCCGGCGACCGGCGGCAGGCCGCGTTGGCCTGCGCCCGGCTGGGCGACCTGTTCGCGATCGCCCTGGGCAACCTGACCGCGGCCCGCGCCTGGTTCCAGCGGGCGATCCGTATGGTCGAGGACGAGCCACCGTGCATCGAGCAGGGCTGGGTGGCGGTGGCCGCGATGGGCTGCGACGTCGATGACCCGGACGTGCTGCTCGAGCGGGCGGAGCTTGCGCTGGACCGCGCCCGGCGGTTCGGCGATGTGAACCTGGAGACCAGAGCCCTGGCCGACGCGGGGCTGGCCCACGTCCAGGCCGGGCGGCTGGCCGAGGGCATGGCACTGCTCGACGAGGCCATGGCGCTGGCCTGCGGGCCGGCCGACGACGTCGAGGCTGCGGGGAAGTCCGTCTGCTCGTTCCTCACCGCCTGCTACTTCGCCGCGGACTTCGACCGCGCTGGTTCGTGGGCCGCCGTCCTGCGACGCCGCGGTCTGATCGGCACGTCGGCGGGCGCCCCGGTGTTTCTCGGCAACCACTGCGACAGCGTCCACGCGACGGCGCTGTGCGAGCTCGGCTGCTGGAGCGAGGCCGAGGACATGCTGACCCACGCGATCGACGCGTTCGAGGCCTGCATGGGCATGCCGAGCTGGCATCCCCCCATCGCCCTGGCCGAGCTGCGCATCCGCCAGGGCCGCCTCGCAGATGCCGAGATGCTCCTGCTGGGAAAGGACGGCCACCTCCAGGCGCTGCTGCCCGCCGCCCGCCTGCACCTGGCCCGCGGCGACCACGAGCTCGCTCGGGCCACCGCTGTGCGCGGCCTGCGGGCCATCGGCAACGACCGCCTCCGAGCCGCCGAGCTCCTCGCCGTGCTCGTGGACACCGAGCTGGCCGCCGGCGACCTCGACGCGGCGGTCGCCTCGTGCGACGAGCTGGTCGCCCGCGCGGCGCAGCTCGACGTTCCGGGACTGCAGGCCAGGGTCGCGACGGCGCGGGCCCGCGTCCTGGCCGCCACCGGCGAGCTGCCCGCCGCCATCGGGACGATTGAGGCCGCGCTCGACCGTCTCCCCCCCGCCGCTGTGCCGCTGCTCCGGGCCACCCTGCTGCTCGACCTCGTGCGCCTCCACGACCGGGCGGGCAATCGGGCGGCGGCCACGGTGGAGGCGGGACGAGCAGCCGCGGTACTGGTCGATCTCGACGTGGTGCTGCCCGCCTCCGACGTCGCCCTCCTCGATCGCGTCGGGGTGGCCGCGCCCACCGCCGTCGGCCGCGGCGCCGTCCACACCGCAACCATCCACCGGCAGGAGCGCTGCTGGGTGGCCATCTGCGGTGACACGCGGGCCCGGCTGAGGGACAGCAAGGGGCTGCGCTACCTCGCGGAGCTGCTGCGCAACCCGGGCGTCGAGCGGCACGCGCTCGACCTCGTGGACCGGGTGGAAGGCGTGGCGGCCGGGGAGACGGCCGTCGACCGCCGCCATCTGGGGGATGCCGGTGAGCTGGTCGACGCGAGGGCCCGCAACGCCTACCGCCACCGGATCGAGGCCCTACGGGGGCAGATCGACGACGCCCTTGCCACGGGCGCCGAGAAGCACGCCGAGAGCCTGCAGGCGGAGCTCGACCAGCTGGTGCGCCAGCTCGCCGAGGCGTTCGGGTTGGGCGGGCGGACCCGCCGCGCGTCGTCGGCGGCCGAACGGGCACGGCTCAACGTCACGAGGGCGCTGCGGGCCGCGACGGCCACGCTGCGCGAGGCCCTGCCCGAGGCCGGCACCGTCCTCGACCGCCGGCTGCGCACCGGCCTGTACTGCGCCTACGAGCCCGACGACGGCGACGACGTTCGCTGGGTCGTTCAGTCCTGAGTGAACGGGATCGGCCGCGAACGAACGCCTCTTGCAGTGGAAGCAATCCACGACCGGGAGGTACGTCATGACCCAGATGCGTGAGACCACGGCGGGAGGCCGATGATGGACGCCCCCTACCAGGCCGGACCCGATGTCCATGTGCTCCCGACCACCGTGGCCCTCCCGGGCGTGGGCGTGCTGCCCGTCAACGCCTACGTCCTGCTTGCCGAGGAGCCAGTGCTGGTCGACACCGGGATGGGCGCCGACGGGCCGGAGTTCATCGACGCGCTCGCCTCCATCATCGACCCGGGCGCGCTGCGGTGGGTGTGGCTGACCCACGACGACGCCGACCACACCGGCAGCATCCAGCAGGTGTTGGACCTGGCGCCGCACGCCCGGCTGGTCACCCACGGCATGAGCGCGTTACGGATGGCGTCGTGGTGGCCGGTGCCCCTGGACCGGGTGCACGCCATCCGGGCGGGTGACCGGCTTGCGGTCGGCGACCGCACGCTGCGGGCCGTATCGCCACCGCTGTACGACAACCCCATGTCGACCGGGCTGCTCGACGAGGCGACCGGCGCGCTGTTCTCGGTTGACTCCTTCGGGGCGCTCCTGCCTGAGGCGACCCAGGACGCTGCGGACGTGCCGGAGGAGGCGCTGGCCGGCGGCATGCAGGCCTGGGCCACCGCAGACTCGCCATGGGCCCACCTGCTGGACCGCGAACGGTTCGGCCAGGTGCTCGAGGGAGTCCGCCGCCTCCAGCCCAGCCGAATCCTGTCCTCCCACCTGCCCGCGGCCAACGGCACGTCGCTCGAGCGCTTCCTGCAGGTGCTGGGGTCGGTGCCCGACGCCGAACCGGCCGTCGCGCCCAACGACGAGGAGTTCGCCCAGATGGTCGCGGCGTTGACCGAGATGCAACCGGAGCGGCTGCCGGTGGCCGTGCCGTAGGAGAAGCGATGGTCATCGCGAACGTCGAGATGGCCGCGGCGTGGGACGGCCCCGAAGGACAGCACTGGGCCGCCCACGCCGACCGCTACGAGGCCGCCGCAGCTGGCTACTGGCAGGCGCTGCTGGCTGCGGTTCCCGTCGACCGTGATGCGGCGATCCTCGACATCGGCTGCGGCACCGGCCGGTCGACGAGAGACCTCGCCCGCATCGCCTCGTCGGGCTCGGTCGTCGGCGTCGACCTGTCCGCCAGGATGCTGGAGCACGCACGGGCGAAGGCCCGCGCCGAGGGACTGTCCAATGTGCGCTTCGAGCAGGCAGACGCCCAGGTCCATCCGTTCACCGATGGCGTATTCGACCTTGCCGTGAGCGTGTTCGGGGCGATGTTCTTCACCGACCCGGTGGCGGCGTTCACCAACATCGCTCGAGCGCTCCGTCCGGGGGGCGGCCTGGCGCTGCTCGCTTGGAAGCCGCTGGAGCAGAACGAGTGGGTGGCCGCGCTCCGCGAGGCTCTGTCACTCGGCCGGACGCTGCCCACGCCCCCGGCGGGGGTGCCGGGACCCTTCGGCCTCGCGGACCGACCGTTCACGGGGCGCGTCCTGGCCGACGCTGGCTTCGTGGATGTCACCTTCGACGAAGTCGTAGAGCCGATCCGGTTGGGAGGCGACGCCGACGACGCCTTCTCGTTCGTGTCGACGTTGGGCTTCACGAGAGGGCTGACCCAGGATCTCGACGACGCGCGGAAGGCGGCCGCGCTGGACGCGCTCCACGCCACCCTCGTCGAACACGAGACCGACGGCGGTGTGCTGTTCGGAGGGTCCGCCTGGTTGGTTCGCGCACGGTCGAGGACGAGCAGGTGAGCTCGACAGGTAGCGAACCTCGTGTATCTGGAACCGAATGAGCTCGGGGTCGTACTTCCCGCCCCCGGTGCGGGCAGTGGAGATCCCCAAGCCCCACGGCGGAGGGATCCGCGTGCTCGGCGTGCCGACGTTGGCGGACAGAATCGCCCAGACCGTTGACTGCCGCTGGGTGCTGCTGTATGTCAAGCGGTGGCTTGCCGCTCCGCTGCAGCTGCCCGATGGCACCCTTCACGAGCGAGACAAGGGAACCCCGCAGGGATCGGCGGTCTCGCCGGTGCTTGCGAACCTGTTCATGCACTATGCGTTCGACTCGTGGATGGTCCGGAACTCCCCGGGTTGCCCCTTCGAGCGCTACGCCGGCGATGCCGTCGTGCACTGTAAGACTCGGCGGCAGGCGGAGTACGTGCGGAACAGGATCGCCCAGCGGATGGAGGAGGTAGGCCTCAGGCTCCACCCCGACAAGACGAAGATCGTCTACTGCAAAGACAGCAATCGTCGGGGAGAGCACGAGCACATCTCCTTCACCTTCCTCGGGTTCGCCTTCCGGCCACGGGAGGCGGTCAACAGCAAGAGCGGGCAGCGCTTCACCTCGTTCCTGCCGGCGATCAGCCCCGAGGCGCTCAAGGCCAAAAGCGAGCGGCTCCGCGAGTTGCGGATACACACGCGCACCGACCTGTCGTTGGACGACCTGGCGAGATGGCTGAACCCCATCATCGCCGGGTGGATGCAGTACTACGGCCGGTTCTACCGGAC
>DASZOD010000114.1:0-1577 GCA_035550935.1 Egibacteraceae bacterium
CAGCCCCGCCGAGGCGCTCATGGTGGTGAACGTCGCCGTCGACGTGCGGCCACCGCCGGCGTACACGATGCGGTAGGTGGTCGCTTCGCGTAGCTGGCGGGCCGGATGGGCGTAGACGGTCGCCGCGTCCGGGTCGTAGACGAGCCGGTTCAGCGCGATGCGCTGGGTGCCGCCCGCCGGCTGCAGGAAGAACGTGTCGCTGCCGAGCAGGGTGTCCAGCGTGGCCGGCTCGGCCGGTGGCGCCTCGAGCCGTACGGTCACGCGCGGGTCGAGGTCGAAGCCGTCGAGCTCGTTGACCAGGCGCAGCTCGTCGCAGTAGCTCCTCCACACGGCGCAGTCGGGCAGCGGCAGGTTGACCCGCCGACCGGTGGCCTGGCGGGCGTCGGCCACGGTCAGCGCGTCCGAGGGGAACGTCACCCGGCCCGGGGGGGTGTCGGCCGCCGCCGCGCACGGGCTCGACGTGGCCAGAGCGACGCACGCCATGCCCGCCGCGCAGGCGGCTCGCAGTCGGGCCACGCCGGCCGGGCGTGGGGCCAGGGGCACGCTCATGGCGGCTTCGAGGCCGTGCCGGCCAGCCCGGGCGCCAGCCCGAGGGCGCGCCGCAGGAAGTCGCGCTGCAGCAGCAGCAGGTTCTCGGCGACCGTCTCCTGGGGCGTCATGTGGGTCACGCCCGACAGCGGCAGGACCTGGTGGGGACGGCCGGCTTCAAGCAGCGCGCGCGACAGCCGCAGGGTGTGCGCCACGACGACGTTGTCGTCGGCCATGCCGTGGATGAGCAGCAGCGGGCGCTCGAGTCGGGAGGCCTCGGCCAGCAGCGAGTTCTCGCGGTAGGGCCCCGACTGGCCTTCGGGCTCGGGCAGCCCCAGGTAGCGTTCGGTGTAGTGGGTGTCGTACAGGCGCCAGTCGGTGACCGGCGCTCCCGCGACGGCGGCGTGGAACACGTCAGGGCGTCGCAGCACCGCCAGGGCCGCCAGGTACCCGCCGAACGACCAGCCGCGGATCGCGACCCGGGTCAGGTCCAGGGGGAAGCGCTCCGCGGCGGCCCGCAGGGCGTCGACCTGGTCGGCCAGCGGCGCGCCGGCCAGGTCGCCGGCGAGGCTGCGCTCCCAGGCGGGCCCGCGCCCGGGGCTGCCGCGCCCGTCGGTAACGAGCACCGCGAAACCGGCGTCGGCGAACCACTGGGGGACGAGGAACCCGTCGCGGGCGCGCAGCACCCGCTGGGCGTGAGGGCCCCCGTAGGGGTCGACCAGGACCGGCAGCGGGTCGGCACCGTCCGGGTGGTCGCGCGGCAGCAGCAGCGCCGAGTGCAGCCGCCGGCCGCCCAGGCGCAGCAACCGGACCCGGGGCACCAGGCCGGGGCGCTCGGCGCGCGACGCGATGGTCACCGGGCCGGCGGAGCCCAACACGACGGTCCGGACCCCGTCGCGGTCCAGGTCCCGGGACTGGACCACCAGCAGACCGGGGCTGCCGGCCGCGCTGTGGACTCCGCCGTCGACGGCGACCGGGTCGATGTCGCCGCCGCCGGTCGGCACCCGCCACAGCCCCACCGCGGTGGCGTCGGCGCCGGCGGCGGCGCC
>DASZOD010000115.1:0-4044 GCA_035550935.1 Egibacteraceae bacterium
GGTCACGCCGGGGCTGGCGCTGGCGTCGCTGGGGGCGGGCGTGGGACGGGTGCCGCGCAGCTCGGGGTCGAGCTGCGGCTCGGGGCCTTCGCCCTCCTCCCTGCGGGCGATCACGATCGCGCCGATGAGCGCCACCGTCAGCAGGTAGCCCAGCGTCATGAACGGGAACGCCCAGCGGGTGTACAGCAGGGCGCCGAGCTGGGCGGTGCGGGTGTGGGTCAGCGGCAGCCGGACCGTGCCGAACGTCTGCATGATCAGCGCCACCAGCACGGCGAACAGCAGGCCGCTGACCACCAGCGCCAGGGGACGCTGCTCGTTGGCCTGGGCCATCGGGCCGATCGGCGCTCGGGTGAGCATGAGCCCGAACAGGATCAGCACGACCACCGCGCCCACGTAGATCAGCACCTGGGTCCACGCCAGGAACTCCGCTCCCATCACCAGGAACGTGGCGGCGACCGCCAGCAGTGCCACGACCAGGTACAGCGCGGCGTGCACGACGTTGCGGGCGGTCACCAGCAGCAGGGCCGCAGCCCCGCCGACCACCGCGATGGCGAGCATGGCCAGGTCGCTGAGCGTCACCTACGAGCCCTTCTCCGAGCGCAGCCGCGCCTTCTCCTGGCGCACGTAGGCCGCCTTCGCCTTGGCCCTGGCCACGCGCTCGCTGGCGCCCTCGGCGACGAGGCGGTCGAAGACCTCCTGGTCGATCTGAGCCTCGACGTGCGGCTCTTGCTGCGGCGCCTCCGGTTGCGCTGCCGGCGGGCGCCCGGTCGACTCCTGGGGCTCGACGGCGGCGGCCGGCACTCTGGCCTGGGCCGCCTTGCGCGCCGCCTTGAGCCCGTCGCTGACCTCGCTCGGGGCCTCGGCGCCGACCTCCAGCTCGGGCGGCGGGGGGACCGTGTCCATCCAGGCCCGCAGCTGCTCCTTCTCGTGGGTCAGCTCGCGGATCGAGTAGGTCGAGTACTCGAACTCCGGCGACCAGAACAGCGCGTCGAAGGGGCAGACCTCGATGCAGATGCCGCAGTACATGCACAGCGCGAAGTCGATCGCGAAGCGGTCCAGGGCGTTGCGCGTGCGGTCGCGGCCGCCCGGCTCCCTGGCCGGGATGGTCTCCTTGTGGGAGTCGATGTAGATGCACCAGTCGGGGCACTCGCGGGCGCACAGCATGCAGACCGTGCAGTTCTCCTCCATCAGCGCGATGACCCCGCGGGTGCGCGGCGGCAGGTCGGGCTTGACGTGGGGGTACTGGCTGGTCGTGGCGGGCCGCAGCATCGTCTTGAGCGTGATGCCCAAGCCCTTGAGCAGCCCGATCTTGGGCAGGGTCGGCATGGCTCAGCCCACCACCTTGAAGACGGAGACGACGACGATGTTGGCCAGTGCCAGCGGGATGAGGATCAGCCACGACATGCGCTGCAGCTGGTCCTCGCGCAGCCGCGGGAAGGTGGCCCGGAACCAGATCATGACGAAGGTGAGCGCGGCGATCTTGCCGAACGTGATCCCGAAGCCAAGCAGCGCGCCCAGGACGCCGCCCGGCAGCCCCACGCCCGGCCAGAGGTACCATCCGCCCAGGAACAGCACCGTGGCCAGCGCCGACAGCACGACCATGCCGGCGTACTCGGCGAGCATGAACAGCGCGTAGCGGATGCCGGTGTACTCGGTCATGTGCCCGAAGATGATCTCGGAGTCCGCGATCGGCATGTCGAACGGCGGGCGCGACAGCTCGGCGAGCGCGGCGACGAAGAACAACACCAGCCCGACGGCCTGCGGGACGGCGTAGGGCACCGGCAGCGCTCCCAGCAGGCGGAAGTCGCTCTGGGCCTCCACGATGCCGACCAGCGACAGCGTCTCGGCCTGCAGCACCACCGCCGCGGCGGCCAGCACGAGCGGCAGCTCGTAGGCGATCATCTGGGCCGCTGCTCGCAGCCCGCCCATCAGCGAGTACTTGTTGGCGCTGGACCACGCGGCCATCAGGATGCCGATGACACCGACCGAGGAGGCGGCCAGCGCGAAGAAGATCCCGGCGTCGAGGTTCTCCGCCCACAGCCCCGGCCCCAACGGCACGACCGCCAGCACCACCATGACCGGCACGAGCGCGACGCCGGGGGCCAGGGCGAACACCCACCGGTCGGCGGCGGCGGGGATGACGTCCTCCTTCTGCAGGAACTTCACCCCGTCGGCGGGCAGCTGGCCGATGCCGTGGAAGCGCCCCGCCTCCATCGGCCCCAGCCGCGACTGCATGTGCGCCAGCGCCTTGTGCTCCAGGTAGCCGACCACCAGCGGTGCGGTCAGGAAGAAGACGACGACGAGCGCCAGCTTCAGCGCCAACGCCAGCCATAGGTTGTCGTAGGACAGCAGCGACTCCATCGGGCGCCCTAGCGGTCGATGTCGCCGACGACGAAGAACACGCTGCCCAAGATGGCGATCATGTCCGACAGCAGGGCCCCCTCCAGCAGGTAGGGCATCATCGAGATGTTGCTGAACGAGGGCGTGCGCATCTTCATGCGCCACGGGTTCTTCTTGCCGTCGCTGACGACGTAGTAGCCGCCCTGGCCCAGGGGGTTCTCGGTGCGCACGTAGATCTCCCCCTGGGGAGCCTTGACCACCTTCGGCAGCTTCACGTTGACCGGGCCGGGAGGGATGCGCTCGTGCACCTGCTCGATGATGTGGCAGCTGGCGTCGATGCGGTCCAGCAGCACCATGAAGCGGTCGTAGCTGTCGCCCGCGGAACCCACCGGTACGGCGACGTCGACGTCGCCGTACTTCGCATACGGCTCGGTGACACGGGCGTCCTCGGGCACGCCGGTGGCGTGCAGCGTCGGGCCCGACACGCCGTAGTCGACGGCCACCTGCGCGGGCAGGACCCCGACGCCCTTCGTGCGCGCGTGGAAGATCTCGTTGCCCTGCAGCAGGTCGCGGTACTCGCCGTTGCGCACCCGCACGGTGGCCACCATGCGGCGGCTGGCGGCCAGGAAGCCGCGGGGCAGGTCCTCTTTGAGGCCGCCCACCCGGTTGTAGGTGAAGTGCAGGCGCCCGCCAGTGGCCGACTCCATCAGGTGTTGGATGTCCTCGCGCTCGCGAAAGGCGAAGAACACCGGCGTGATCGCTCCCAGTTCCAGCCCGAAGGAGCCGACGAACATGAGGTGGTTGAGGATGCGGTTCCACTCGGCCATGAGCACCCGGATCCACTCGGCGCGCTCGGGCACCTCCAACTCCATCATCCGCTCGACGGCGATCGCCACCCCCAGCTCGTTGCAGAAGGCGCTGAGCCAGTCGTGGCGGTTGACCAGCGCGATGATCTGACGGTAGTCGCGGGCCTCGGCCAGCTTCTCGAACCCCCGGTGCATGTAGCCGATGATGGGGGTGGCGCGCACGATCTTCTCACCGTCGAGGTCCAGCACGATCCGCAGCACCCCGTGGGTGGCCGGGTGCTGCGGCCCGATGTTGAGGTTCATGTCCTGGGTGGACAGCTCCCCGCCGCGGACCTCGACGAGCATGCCCTCCCCCGGGCCGCCCGGCACGACGCCGGCTCCCGGCCGTGGCGTCAGCGTGTCGGTCATGACCGCCGGTCCTCCCTGTCGTCGTCCTCGTCGTCATCGTCGTCCTCGTCGTGCGGCGGCGCCGGGGTCTCGTGCGGCGCCCGGGCCCCGCCGCCCGGCGGCTCGGCGGTGAGACCCCGGGTCTGGTCCGCCGGCTTCGTCCCAGACTGCTCCACCGCCCCCTCGCTGCGACCCTCGGCCTCGATGCCCGGAGCGCCCGAAGCCACCGGCGGGGCGCCGGTGCCCGCCCGCGCCTCCGCCTCGAGGTCCTCGACCGGCTGCTCGGCGCCGCGGGCATCCGAGGGGGCGCCGGCGGCGGTGTCACCGGCCACGGCCCCCGCCGCGGCGTCCTTGGCGATAGCGCTCTGGGCGATCTCCGCGGCGCCCTCGGGGGTCTGCGCTTCGGGCTCACCGGCGGCGGCGGCGACCTGGGCCGCGGCGGCACCCGCGGTGTCGCCCCCGCCGGTGGCTTCGGCCGCTGCCGCCTGCGCGTCGCGGCTCCCGGCCGCGG
>DASZOD010000116.1:0-4641 GCA_035550935.1 Egibacteraceae bacterium
GCCCTACACCGACTGCGGCTTCGGGTCCGCCCAGCCGCAGAACATACGGACCGATCTCGAGCAGGCGCCTGACGGCACCCTGCACTACGCCTTCCACGCCAACGACCCGGCGGCGGGCGGCACGCGCAGCGTCCTGCTCGGGCGCTCCACCGACCGGGGCCGCTCGTGGGAGACCACCGTCGTGCACGGAGGGCCGAAGGCCACGTCTCCAGCGGAGGTCGAGGTCAATTTCGTCCAGCACGTCAACGTGGATCCCGATAGCCACGCGCGCGTCTACATGACCTGGCGGCGGTCGTTCCCCCGAGTCGGGGAGGAGGATCCTCGACCAACGCGACCGTGGATGGCGATCTCCGAGGACGGCGGCGAGAGCTTCGGCGAGCCATTCATGATGCTGGACGAGAATACGGGCTTCGACGCGCCGCGCCTCATAGTCGTCGGCGAACGGCTGTTCGCCTTCTACCGGGTGTCCGCCCCGTCGGAGCCCGAGGGCGCGCCGACGAGGTTGTTCTCGGCCGTGTCGACGGACCAAGGGGAGAGCTGGGAGGAGACCGAGATCGCCTCGGCCGCCGACGCCAGCGAACCCATCCCGGCCTATGATCGCGACCGCAACGTCTTCTTTGTCGTCTGGCACGACAACCGCAACGGCGACCTCGACGTGTTCTTCTCCCAGTCCGCCGACGGGACCACTTGGAGCCCCCCCGCGCGGCTCAACGACGACGAGCCCGAGAACGGCAGGGGTCAGTACTACCCGCAGCTCGCGCTCAGCCCCGGCGGGCAGCTTCATGTGGCCTGGTACGACTACCGCGACGACCCCTACCCGCCGCCTGCGCCCGACGAGCTCGGCGAGCCCCTGACCCTGGGCAGCAACCTCGGCCAGCTGCAGAGCGTGTATTACGCCAGGTCCGACGACGCTGGGCAGACCTGGTTGCCCAACGTCAGAGTGAACGACGTGCTGATCGACCGCACGATCGGCACCTGGAACGCCCAGTTCTTCGTCGTCGTCCCAGTCTCGATCGCGGCCTGGGACGACCGCGCGCTGGTGAGCTGGTCAGACACCCGCAACGGTACCGCCGCCACCGGCACGCAGGATATCTACGCGAGCGCGGTCACCTTGGAGGAGCAAGAACAGCAGGTGGCCGCGGGCAGCTCGCTGCCGCTGATCTTCGGCAGCGTGGCCGGGGCGCTGATCGGGGCAGGGTTGGCACTGTGGGCGGCCGTGTGGGTTATGCGCCGCACCCGGCGACGGGCCGAAGCCCCCGCCTGACCGTTGCCTCGTTCGTCGCCGTCTTCGCATGGGTGAGGCCGATCCGTATGCTTGACGGGCGGTACACGCCGGGGAAGGGGGGATCGCCCGTGATCACCGGGGTGCGCAGCGTCGGCATCTACGTCGGCGACCAGGACCGAGCCAAGCGCTTCTGGACAGAGACGGTCGGCTTCGAGTTCGTCCAGGACAGCCCGATGGGCGAGGGTGCGGCCCCGCGCTGGATCGAGGTGGCACCGGCGGACCGCAGCGTCATCCTCGTGCTGTTCACCCCGGAGGGCCAGCAGGACCGCGTCGGCACGTTCTCGAACATCCTGTTCGCCTGCGACGACATCCATCAGACCTACCAGCAGCTGTCGGCCGAGGGCGTGCACTTCCCCGACCCGCCGCGGGAGGAGTTCTGGGGATGGTGGGCGATGTTCGCCGACCCTGACGGCAACACGTACGGGTTGGGAGCCCGAGGCCAGTAGCCGCCCGCTGCCCGCCGGCCTGGACAAGCAACCGTCCAGATGGTGCCGCATCTGGTGCCGCATCGGGGAGGAGAGCTTCGTGGCTGACCGTGGGCGCCCCGTGGAGTTCGGCTTCTTCCCCGTGCCCCAAGCCGCCGGCTACGCCGACCTGGTCGGCCACGTCCGGCTGGCCGAGGAGCTCGGCTACGACCTGGTGGGCGTCCAGGACCACCCCTACCAGCGCCGCTACCTCGACACCTTCACGCTGCTGGCCTGGTTGGCGGCGGCGACCGAGCGCATCCGGTTGTTCCCCGACGTCGCGCACCTGCCGCTGCGACCGCCGGCGATGCTGGCCAAGGCGGCGGCGTCGCTGGACGTGCTCAGCGGCGGACGGTTCGAGCTGGGACTGGGTGCGGGAGGGTTCTCGCGGGCCAGCCAGGCGATGGGGGCGCCGCGGCGTGAAGGCGCCGACGCGCTGGCGGCACTGGAGGAGGCCATCGGGATCATCCGACGGTTCTGGCAGGCGCCCGAGCGCGGCATCCACCACGACGGGCAGCACTACCGGCTGGGGGGCGTGAAGGCCGGACCGCCGCCGGCGCATGACATCGACATCTGGGTCGGCGGCTACGGGCCGAAGATGCTGAGGCTTGTCGGCCGGCTGGCGGACGGCTGGCTGCCCTCCACGGGGTACCTGTCGCGCGAGGACCTTGAAGCCAAGCAGGAGGTGGTCGACGCGGCGGCGGAGGAGGCGGGCCGCGACCCTGCGGCGATCCGCCGGGCGTTGAACGTGGGCGGCATGGTGACCGACGGCGCGACCGAACAGTGGCTGACCGGACCGGTCGAGCACTGGGTCGAGGAGCTGACCAGCCTGGCGGTCGAGTCGGGGTTCGACACCTTCGTGTTCTGGCCCGACGAGGACCCCGGGGCCCAGCTGCGGGCCTTCGCCGAGGTCGCCGGGGGCGTCCGGGAGGCCGTGTCGCGGGCCCGGTCGCGCTGAGCGCCGGCTGTGCTGCCCAGTGGTCGTGGCCGAGATCAGCGACGACCACCCCGAGGGCGCTTACGACCAGCCGCAGATGCCATACGCCAGCGCCTGCCCCGGCCCGTCCGCGAGCCGTGGCTGCCACTTGCAGGTAAGTACGCTCAGAGCATGAAGACTGTGCAGATCTGCAACGTGCCCGACGAGCTGCATCGCAGGCTGACGGCCCGGGCGGCACTGGAAGGCAAGTCCCTGTCGGAGTTCGCCCTGGGTGAGCTGCGGCGGGCGCTGGAACGCCCGACCCGGCGCGAACTGATCCAGGGGGTGCGGGATCGCACGTCGGCAGCGACAGACGAGTCAGCGGCCGCCGCGGTCCGCGCGGAGCGCGACGCCCGGTGATCGTCGTCGACGCCTCGGCGGCCGTGGAGTGGCTGCTCGGCCTGCCGCTCGCCGCTGCCGTGGAGGGCCCCTCGAGGCTGGGCGGGCCCGACGACAGCGATCGCCTGACCGCCTTCGCCTTCCACTTCTGCGCCGCCGCCCCCCTGGGCACGGGGGCTAAGTGCTCTGACACGGAAGTTCGCGCACGTATCGGGTCAAGCTGCCGTTGCGAGGGGTTCGTGGGCGGCGAGGCGCTTGAGGAGCAGGTCGAGGTCGTGGCGGGTGAACTTCCACTCGAAGGGCTTGGCGCTGGTTTCGTAGCGGCTCTGGAAGGCCAGCAGGCGCGCTTCGACCTCGTCGAGGTCGGCGAAGTCGTTGGGGGTCAGGACTTTGCGCTGGACCACGGAGAAGAAAATCTCCACTTGGTTCAACCAGGACGCGTGTACCGGTAGGTGGATGAGGTGCGCGTTGTCGTAGGCGTCGCGCAACCGGTCGATCGACGCCTGGCCGCGGTGGGAGCTGCCGTTGTCGACGACCCAGAACACTCGGCTGGCCGACTTGTAGGGTTGGGTGGTCATGACCTGGTCGACCAGGCGCATGAACGGGTCGATGCCGCTGGCCGGCTCGCAGCGGCCGAACACCGTGGCTTGGTGCACGTCCCAGGCGGCCAGGTAGCACAGCGCGCCGCCGCGGTCGTAGTCGTGCTCCACGCGCATCCGGCGGGCCGCCGCGGGCGGCAAGCTGGGATGGCAGCGGCAGCGCGCCTGGATGCTGGTCTTCTCATCGGCGCAGACGACGTAGTCGCCGGCGCCCAGCGGCTTGCCGTCGAAGACGCGGGCATACAGGTCCAGCACCCGCCCGGCCTTGGCGGCGAACGCCGGGTCGCGAGGCGAGATCCACGAGCGGTGGGTCCAGGGGCGGATGGCGTCGGCGGTAAGCCACCGCCAGATGGTGGTGCCGGAGATCTCGGCGACCAGCCCGCGCGTGATCGCCTGGTCGCGGATGTCGGGCACGTGCAACCGCGACAGCGGCACCCCCAAGCTGGCGGGCAGCTCGCAGGCCAGCGCTTTGACCGCCACGACCACCTCAGGGGGGAAAGACCGGCGGCCGGCCGCTGCGGGAGCGCTCCTCGAGGCCGGCCAGGCGTTGCTCGTAGAAGCGTTTGCGCCACTTCGACACCACCTCGCGGCGGGTGTCCAGACGGGCGGCGATCTCGTCGTTGCGCAGCCCCTGCGCGGCGTAGAGCACGATCTTGGCTCGCATCACGTCCCGATACGGCAACGTATACGTGCGGGCGCGGGCTTCGAGCTCCGCCCGCTCGGCGGCTGACAGATCGATGGTGTATGGGCTCGTCCGCGGCATGGCCTCCCCCTCCTGGGGAGAGGCCATACGTTAGCCCATGCCTAAGTTACGCGACTGTAATTATGGGAGCAAGCACTAAGCCTCAGCGCCGGTCTCGGGTCAGGCGAACGCCGAGATCGGTTGCGAACTGCCGTCAGCCAGTAGCTGGAAGGCGCTGCCGTCACGATGCTGCACCCGGTACGCGCTCTCTGGGTGCATGTAGACGACCTCGAACG
>DASZOD010000117.1:0-2433 GCA_035550935.1 Egibacteraceae bacterium
CCCGGCGCCTGCGCGGGGCGTGGCGGCGTGAGCTGCGCCGCGCCTGGGGCGGTTACGACGCCTACCAGGCGACCGTCGCCGCGATGCCCGACGGGCCGCTGCGGGAACGCCTCTGCGACACCGCCCGCCAAGTGCACGCCGGCCTCGTCGGCTGCGGCGCCCTGGCCCGCCACGGGGCCGGCCTGGAGGCGAGCCTGAAGCGCTTCCATCCGCGGGCGCTGCGCCGGCAGCTGACCGGCCTGCGCTGGCAGCAGCTCTACCACCCCGCGGCGGACGTCACGGCCACCGTCTCGGCCCTGGAGCGCCAGCTGGCCTCCGCCGAGGCGCTGCAGCGCCAGACCGAGCAGCTGCGTCGTCAGCTGCAGCTTCACAGCAATGCGTTGGGGGAGGTGGCGGCCAGAGCAGCGCTGCTCGCCATGCGCGCCGGAGACCTCGGCGGGCAGCAGCCTGCCGACTCCGTCGACGACCTCCACCATGAGCTGGCGGCCCTGGTCGACGCCGCAGAGCGGCTGGCGGCCCAGCCATCGCTGCCGCTGGAGCGCTCCGGCACACGCCCACCCCGTCGGTGACCTCCGACCGGCGGGCGGGCATCGCGAGGAGACCCCTGCCCGCCGCACTCGCCGCCGCGCTCGTGGCGGCGGCCCTGGGCTGGTGGCTGGCCGTGGCGCTGCGTGTGCCCGACGAGCAACGGGCCGCCGAGGCCGCCAGTGCCTACCTGGCCGCCTGGCAGCGCGGCGACTGGCCGGCGCTGCAGGGCCTGCTCGCCCAGCCCGCCCCCGACGCGGTCGCCGTCCACCGTCAGATGCTCGAAGCGCTGCAGGTCTCCGAGCTGCGTCTCAGCGGCGGCCCGGCCACCATCGCCGACGACGTGGCCACCGTCGGCTTCGACGCCCAGCTGCGGCTGGCCGGCCTGGGCGGCTGGTCCTATCGGGGAGCGCTGACGCTGCGCCCCGGCGACGAGCGCTGGGCGGTGGTGTGGTCGCCGGCTGTCCTGCACCCGGCGCTGCAAGCCGGCCAGCGCTTCGCGCGCAGCCGAGCCTGGCCGACCCGTGCGCCGATCCTCGGGGTCGACGGCGCCTCGCTGGCCGCCTCCAGTGACGCCATCGTCGTCGGGATCATCCCGGCCCGGGTCGTCGACCGGGCCGCCCTCGTCTCGGCACTGGTCGCCCACGTCGACGCCGACGCCGCCGCGGTCGAGGCGCTGCTGGACCGTCCCGGACTGCAGCCCGGCGCCTTCCACCCGGTCGCCGAGCTGCCGCGGGCCCGCTACGAGCAGGTGCGCCCGCAGCTGTACCCGGTGCCGGGTACGGCGTTCCGGGAGCGCGCCGACCGCCTGCTGGTTGGCCCCAGCCTGGCTGCCCTGGTGGGGCGGGTCGGCGAGCTGAACGCCGAGGCGCTGGGACAGCTCGGCGAGCCCTACCTGGCCGGAGACGTCGGCGGGCTGTGGGGGCTGGAGCGTGTGTTCGAACGGCGGCTGGCGGGTCGCCCCGGCGGCGAGGTCCGCATCCAGGGTGCCGACGGCCGCGTCGCCGCCGTGCTCCACCGCTTCGACGGCGCCCCGCCAGAGCCGCTGGGCACGGTCCTTGACGCCCGGCTGCAAGCGGCGGCCGCCGCCGCCCTCGACGGCGTCGGGCGCAACGCGGCGCTGGTCGTCATCGACGCGCCCACCGGCCAGGTGCGGGCCGCGGTCAACAGGCCCGCCGGCGGTTTCGACCGGGCCCTCGCCGGGCGCTACCCGCCCGGCTCGACCTTCAAGGTCGTCACCACGTACGCACTGCTGGGCACCGGCGTGCAGCCCGACACGCCCACCACCTGCCCGGCGAGGGCCCGCGTCGGCGGGCGCTCGTTCCGCAACTTCGAGGGCACCGCCCTGGGGCAGATCCCGTTCCGGGCCGCCTTCGCCCAGTCGTGCAACACCGCCTTCGTGACCCTCGCGTCGGGGCTGGATCCCGGCGCCCTGCAGCGGGCCGCGGCGACGTTCGGCTTCGGCGTCGGCTACGACTTCCCGCTGCCGGCGACCGGGGGCAGCTTCCCGCCGCCTCGAGACGCCGTCGAGCAGGCCGCGGCCGCCATCGGGCAGGCCCGCGTCGAAGCCAGCCCCCTGCACATGGCGTCGGTCGCCGCCGCGATCGCCGGCGGCGCCTGGCGGCCCCCGCAGCTGCTGGCCGGCCCCGCAGCGCCCGGGCGACCCCTGGACCCGGACCGGGTGCAGCGGCTGCGGGAGCTGATGGGGCTGGTGGTCAGCGAAGGCACCGGTCAGCGGGCGGGTGTCCCCGGCCCGCCGGTCGCCGGCAAGACCGGCACGGCCGAGTACGGCCCGGGTGACCCGCCGGCGACCCACGCCTGGTTCATCGGCTTCCGCGGACCGCTGGCGGTCGCGGTACTGGTCGAGGGCGGCGACTCCGGCGGCGTCGTCGCAGCGCCGGTCGCGCC
>DASZOD010000118.1:0-3138 GCA_035550935.1 Egibacteraceae bacterium
TCCCGCGACGCCTCCCGCCCCGGCCGAGCAGGGCCAGGAGCGCGCCGCCGAGGCCCGCGAGCAACGGGCCAGCGGCCAGGAGCGCGCCGCCGAGGCCCGCGAGCAGCGTCCGGCCGGGGAGGGGCAGGACCACGGTCAGCACGGCCCGCCGCCGCAGGCCGGTCACGGCCAGGACACGGCCGACGCGGCGCAGGCCGGCGGCGGCAACGGCAACGGCCACGGCCGCGGCGGGGGACGCGGCTAGCTTCTCGGGCCGCGTCCGGTCGTCCCCCGTCGGACGCCGGCCCTGACATCCCCCCGTCGTCGCGTATCCGGCTCCTGCCGGGTCCCACGGCGCGTATCCTCGGTGCGCGATGCGTCCCTGGTTGCTGCCCGTCGTGCTGACCGCGGCCCTGGTCGCCGGGTGCGCCTCTGGGGGACCGCGGCCGGCGGCCGAACCGCAGCGGGCGGCCGAACCGCAGCCGGCGGCCGGACCGCAGCCGGCGGCCGGACCACAGCTGACGCCGTCGGAGCCGTTCCAGCGCGCCGCGCTGCAGCTGCGCTCGCCCGAGGGCCGGCGGGTGCAGGTGCCGGTCTACGTCGCGGCCGACGCCGCCACCCGCCAGCGGGGCCTCATGGGCCGCGAGTCCCTGCCGGCCGACGCCGGGATGGTGTTCCTGTTCCCCCGCGACGGGCGTGGCGGCTTCTGGATGAAGGACACGCTGATCCCGCTGTCCATCGCCTTCTTCGACGCCGGCGGGCGCGTCCTGCGGGTGCTGGACATGGAACCCTGCACCGCCGACCCCTGCCCCGTGTACCACCCCGGAGCCGCCTACCGGGGGGCGCTGGAGGTCAACCAGGGTTTCTTCGGCTCGGTGGGGCTGGAGGAGGGCTGGACCGTGGAGCTGCCGGCGGGCCTGCCCCGGCCGTCCTGAACGCGGCCGGACCCGGGGCATCGGGAGCGTCAAGATGGAACCGTGGCTGATGTGGGCGCTGGGGGCGGCGGTCGTGGCGCTGCCGGTCGTCCTCATGGTGGCGTTCAACGGCGACGACGAGGCAGACAGCCGGGGACGCCGGGTCAGCCGCCGCTGGCACCACTGACAGTAGGCGGCCAGAAAATCTGAGCCGATAGCGCTCATAAATGTTGTAACCCGGTCCGACGGTGGGTACCGTTGTGGCCGAAGGTCAACGCAGGCGTCTGAACGCCCCTGGATGGGCGTGGAGGTGGCACGTACATGGCAAAGGCAGTCGGGATCGACCTGGGGACGACGAACTCGGTCGTGGCCGTGCTCGAGGGCGGTGAGTCCACGGTCATCGCCAACGCCGAGGGCGCTCGCACCACCCCGTCGGTGGTGGGCTTCTCGAAGTCCGGCGAGGTGCTGGTCGGCGAGGTCGCCAAGCGCCAGGCCGTCACGAACCCGGACCGCACCGTCCAGTCGGTGAAGCGCCAGATGGGCACGACCTGGACCTTCACGGCCGACGGCAAGACCTACACCCCCCAGGAGATCAGCGCGCGCATCCTGCAGAAGCTCAAGCGCGACGCCGAGTCGTACCTGGGCGAGCCGGTGACCCAGGCCGTGGTCACGGTGCCGGCCTACTTCGACGACGCCCAGCGCCAGGCGACCAAGGAAGCGGGCCAGATCGCGGGCCTGGAGGTCCTGCGCATCATCAACGAGCCCACCGCGGCCGCGCTCGCCTACGGCCTGGACAAGGAGGACGAGCAGACCATCCTCGTCTACGACCTGGGCGGCGGCACGTACGACGTGTCGATCCTGGAGATCGCCGAGGGCGTGTTCGACGTCAAAGCGACCTCGGGCGACACCCACCTGGGCGGCGACGACTGGGACCAGAAGGTCATCGGCTGGCTCGTCAAGTCCTTCCGCGACAAGCACGGCATCGACCTGTCGAAGGACAAGATGGCGCTGCAGCGCCTGCGCGAGGCCGCCGAGAAGGCCAAGAAGGAACTGTCGTCCACCGCCGACACCTCCATCAACCTGCCGTTCATCACCGCCACCGCCGAGGGTCCGCTGCACCTGGAGGAGACCCTGACCCGGGCCCAGTTCCAGCAGATGACCGCCGACCTGCTGGAGCGCACGAAGCCGCCGTTCCACGCGGCGATCCGCGACGCCGGCATCAAGGCCAGTGAGGTCGACCACGTCATCCTCGTGGGCGGCTCGACGCGCATGCCCGCGGTCGTGGACCTGGTCCGCGAGCTGACCGGCGGCAAGGACCCCCACAAGGGCGGCAACCCCGACGAGGTCGTGGCGGTCGGCGCGGCGCTGCAGGCCGGCGTGCTCAGAGGCGAGGTCAAGGACGTCCTGCTGCTGGACATCACGCCGCTGTCGCTGGGCATCGAGACCAAGGGCGGGGTCATGACCAAGCTCATCGAGCGCAACACGACCATCCCCACCCGCAAGTCCGAGGTGTTCACCACCGCCGAGGACAGCCAGCCGCAAGTGGAGATCCACGTGCTGCAGGGCGAGCGGGAGATGGCCACGTTCAACAAGACGCTGGGCAAGTTCCAGCTGGTCGACATCCCCCCCGCCCCGCGCGGGGTGCCCCAGATCGAGGTCACTTTCGACATCGACGCCAACGGCATCGTGCATGTGTCGGCCAAGGACCGCGGCACGGGCAAGGAGCAGTCGATGACGATCACCGGCCAGTCCGCCCTGCCAAGGGAGGACATCGACCGCATGATCCGCGACGCCGAGCAGTTCGCCGAGGAGGACCGCCGCCGCCGCGAGGAGGCCGACGCCCGCAACGAGGCCGACAACCTGCTGTACCAGACCGAGAAGCTGGCCCGCGACAACGCCGACAAGATCTCGGCCGAGCACAAGGCCAGACTCGAGGAGGTCCAGGGCAGGGTCCGCGAGGCGCTCAAGGGCTCCGACGTCGCAGCGCTGCGCACCGCGACCGAAGAGCTCATGCGGGTCAGCCAGGAGGTCGGCCAGTCCCTGTACGCCGCAGGCGCGGCCGACCAGGCCGGCCAGCAGACGGCCTCGGGCTTCACTGCGGACGCCGGGCCCAGCGGCCAGGCCGCCAGCGACGAGGACATCGTCGACGCCGAGGTCGTCGACGAGGGTGGCGACGAGGGTGCGGCCTAGGATCATGAGCGAGTCTGTGAACAGCGGTGTCGGTCCGGGCTCAGAACAGGAGGCC
>DASZOD010000119.1:0-3658 GCA_035550935.1 Egibacteraceae bacterium
GGTGGGGATCTCATCGCCCAGCCGACCCGCCGGAGGCGTGCCACAACTTGCGCGGGCCTTGGTCCTCCCCTGCGGCCGGCGCCTGCTGTTCGAGCGCGGCCTCCAACCGTCCCTCCCGCCAGGCGCGCATGAGCCACGGCAGGTCCCAGGCCGCGTCGGCGTTGATCGACACGCCCCGGCGGCCGGTGCGGCGCACGGTGCCCTCGGCGACGAGCAGCCAGCTGTGGAACACCGTCCAGGCACAGCGGTCGTGGACGGATTGGAAGAACGTCGCGTCGCTCACCCCCGTCGCATCGTCCAGCGACAGGAAGACGACCCGCTGGCCGGAGCGCACCGGCGGGGTCTGCGTGGCGACCTTCACCCCGGCGACGCGCACCCGACGACCGGCCCCGCAGGCGAGCAGATCGACCGCGCGGGTGACCCCCAGCAGGTCGAGCAGGTCGTCGTAGAAGCGGATGACGTGCGTGGACGCGTCCAGACCCAGCACGGCCAGCTCGGCGCGGACCTTCTCGCTGGGGCGGTACTCGCGCAGCCCCGCCGGTCCCGCGGTCCCCAGCAGGTCCAGCTGCTCGGGCCCGCCCGGGTGGGGGCGTCGGGCGCCGGGTCCGCCGCCGCGTCGGGACGCCGCCCAGCGCTCGGACACCTCCAGAAGCAGGTCCCGGCGGGTCCGCGCCACCCCGGCGCCGCCGATCTCGTCGAGCGCTCCCGCGTGCGCCAGCGCCTCGGCCACCGGTGCCGACAGCGCCGAGCGCCGCCGCAGGTCCTCGACGCCGGCGAAGGGCCGCCCGACCAGCAGGCTGTCGATCATCCGGTCGTCGATGCCCACGACGTCCTGCAACCCCAGGCGCACCCCGAAGCGCAGGCTCGGGTGGTCGGGGTCGGCACCGAAGTCGAACCCCGCCGGGGGCACGAGCGTCCCGCCGGGCGCACGCCGCCAGCCCGGCGGCGGCGTCGCCGGAGTCGCCGCCAGCCCCAGCAGTGCCCAGGCCTCGTCGGCGGGCAGCCGCTCGACGCGGTAGGCGCGCGCCGAGCGGTTGACGTCCAGCGGCAACACCGCGATGCCGAACTGGCGCGCGTCCTCGAGGATGAGGCGGCGCGGGTACATCCCGGGGTCGTGAGTCAGCAACCCGGCGACGAACTCGGGCATGACGTGGGCCTTCAGCCACGCCGAGCGGTAGGTCGGCACCGCGAACGCCGCGGCGTGGGCCTTGCAGAACCCGAACGAGGCGAACTGCGCCAGCGCAGTCCACAGCGCCGCGGCGGCGTCGTCGGGCAGGCCGCGCTCCCGGGCGCCGCCCAGGAACCAGGCCCGCAGCTCGTCGACCCGGTCGGGGTCGCCCAGGCGGCGGCGGACGAGGTCGGCCGTCGACAGGTCGCAGCCGGTGACCGCGGCGACGCAGCGCATGACCTGCTCGTGGTAGACGATCACCCCGTAGGTCTCGCGCAGCGCCGGCTCCAGCAGCGGGTGGAGGTAGGTGGTCTCGGCCAGGCCGAGCCGGCGCTGCAGGAACGGCCCGACCATGTCTCCTTTCACCGGCCCGGGGCGGAACAGGGAGATGTCGACGACGAGGTCGCCCAGATGCTCAGGCTGGAACTTGCCGAGCAGCTCACGCTGCCCGGGCGACTCGATCTGGAAGCATCCCAGCGTGCGGCTGGAGCGCACGAGCTCAAAGGTGGCCTCGTCGTCCCAGCCCACCTGCTCGAAGTCCAGCTCGACGCCGCGGACGCGGGCGACCTCGTCGCGGCAGTGGGCCATGCTCGACAGCATCCGCACCGCCAGGATGTCCAGCTTGCACAGCCCCAGCGCCTCGACGTCGTCCTTGTCGAACTGCGCCATGGTGAAGCCGTTGGCGCTGCGCTCCAAGGGCACGCGGTCGCGCAGCGTGACGTCACCCAGCAGCACCCCCGAGGGGTGCAGGGCGACGTGGCGGGGCAGGCCGTCGAGGCGCTCGACGACGTCGAACAGCAGGCGCAGGTCGACCCGGTCCAGGTTGCGCCCGCGCAGCTCGGGCAAGTCTTCCAGCGCGGCGCGGACCTCGCCGGCGCGCACGTGCGGGAACGACGTCGCGATGGCGCCGATCTCGCCCGTGGGCAGGCCCAGGGCCTTGCCGACCTCACGGATGGCCATACGAGCCCGGAACGTCTCGACCATGCACACGCACGCGACCCGGTCGTCGCCGTAGCGGGCCAGCAGGTCCCGGTAGATGTCCTCGCGCCGCGCCGACTCCACGTCGAGGTCGATGTCGGGCAGCTCGTCGCGGTAGGGGTTCATGAAGCGCTCGAAGACGAGGTCGTGGGCGACGGGGTCGACGTCGGAGATGCGCAGGGCGTAGGCGATCAGGCTGCCGGCCGCCGAGCCTCGGCAGGCGACCATGATCCGCTTCTCGCGGATCCGGCCGACGATCTCGGCGACGGTCAAGAAGTAGGACGCCAGCCCGAGTCGGGCCACCATCGCCAGCTCGCGGTCGAGCAGCTCCCGGAGGCGGCGACCCGGCGCGGCGAAGCGCTCGCGCAGCCCGGCCCGGCAGTGGGCGCGCAGCTCGGCGTCGGCGACCCGGTCGCGGGCCACGACGTCGGGCACCCGCAGGCGTCCCAGCCCCAGGTCGGCCTGGCAGCGCTCGGCGGCCCAGGCGGCGTTGGCCAGGGCGTCGGGGCGTTCGGTGAACACCAGGGCCATCTCGCCCGGGGTCTTCAGGTAGCCCTCGGCGTTGCGGCGTGCCGCGTGTCGCGGCGCCAGCGGCACCTGCTGGCGCACGGCGTCCATGACGTCGGCGATGCGCGCGTCGGCGGGATCCAGGTAGCGGGGGGCCTGGTGGGCGACGGCGCACAGCCCCAAGCGGTCGGCCAGCGCGAACCGCCGCCGGGCGCGCGCGTCGTCGCCGGGCGCGCGGTGGTGGGTGACGCCCACGAGCACCGACGACGGCCCCGCCAGGTCCATCCAGTGGCGGGCCTCGGCGGCGGCGGCGTCGGGACGGGCGGCGTCCAGCAGCCGGGCCACCGGCGAGTCGTCGCCGAGCAGCACGAACCACCCGCCGGCCCAGCGGCTCAGCTGGGCCCAGGTGACGTGCGGGTCGGCGCGCTGTGACTGCAGGTGGTGGTCGCTGAGGACGCGACACAGGTTGGCGTAGCCGGCCTGGGTGCGGGCGAGCAGCGTCACCCGGGCGGCGTCGTCCTCCAGCCACGCCGCCCCCACGCGCGGCCCCGGCCCACCTCGCCGCTGGCGGCCGGCGCGCGACGGCTGCCAGCCGGGACGCGCCACGTCCGGCTCGAGCGCGAGGTCGGTCCCGAAGATCGGACGCACCCCGACGACCTCGCAGGCCTGCGCGACGCGCACCGCCCCGTACAGCCCCGCCCGGTCAGCGACCCCGACGGTGTCCATGCCTCGCGCGGCCACCGCCACGGCCAGCTCGCGCGGGCGGATCGCACCGTCACGCAACGAGAAGCAGGTCTTCGCAGCGAGGTGGGCGAACGGCGCCACGACCGCTCCTGGTCCGCGGCGGGGGAAGGGCCGCTGGTTTCGAACGTACGTTCGACAGTCTACAGCTCCGCAGGGCCGACCACGTGTCCCAACCGGTCGGCGGCGCGCCGCAGCCGGGCGTCCAGGGTGACCATCCGACAGGTCAAGATCCGCGCGAGCGCCAGGTACTCGGCGTCATAC
>DASZOD010000120.1:0-9306 GCA_035550935.1 Egibacteraceae bacterium
GCGCCCTGGCGGCTGAGCAGCTCGAAGGACTGTCCGTCCACGCCCCCGCCTCTCATGCGCCGCCCGGCCACGCCCGCCGTGCCGTCGGCGCATGCACGCCTCCTCCCGCCCGACGGTGCAACCCGGTCGGCAGTCAGCTCATTGTCGCACATCCCGCCGCAGCGTGCGCAGCCCGACGGGCCTCCTCACCGCCCGCCCGGCGTCCCCCAGGCGACGAAGGCGCCGTGCAGGTACGACGGCAGCTCCTCGACCCGCAGGTCGGGCAGCAGCCCCCCCAGGTGGTCCCAGGGGCGCCCGAACCCCTCGAACGCGGTGACGTAGGGCCGGTTGAGCGCCCAGACGGCCAGGTTGACCGGAGGGGCCCACCACGGCCCCCACTTGGCGCCGGCGGCGGCCACGCGCGCCGACGGGGCCAGGTGGCCGACGACGTGCTCCAGGCAGACCCGGCAGCGCAGGACGTCGTGGACGAGGCAGAACAGGGCAGCGTCGGCCCGCGCGGGGACCGGCGCCTTCTCCACCGCCGCGCGGATGAGCGTGACGTTGGACCAGCCGTGACGCTCGGCCCGGGCGCGGGCCTGCGCGAGCATCGCGGCGCTGAGGTCGATGCCGATGATCCGGCCCTCTGAGCCCACCCGTTCCCGGATCAGCGGGAAGCTCAGCCCGGTGCCGCAGCCCACGTCGAGCACGACGTCGCCGCGACCAAGGCCCAGCCGGTCGACCGCCCGGCGGCGCAGCGGTGCCGTCACCCCCGACAGCAGGTCGTAGACCCCCGCCCAGTGGCGGTAGCTGGGCAGCTCGCTGTGCATGCCCTGGGCCATCGTTGCGCCCCTGCCGGCAATGCCCTGGCCCACAGCTCCACCGCCTGCCAGGTGCCCCCGCATCCTACGAGGGGGGCCGCTCGAGCTCGCCCGTGACCGCCAGCGTCTGGGCGGCGAAGGCCTCGTTCAGCTCGATGACGTCGCGGTCGGCCGAGCGCTCCATGACTACGGCGGCCGGGGCGTCGTTCATGCCCACGGCGTTGCCGGCGGTCACCGTGCCGTCCCCGGTGAAGACCGGCTTGAGCCTGGCCATCGTCTCCATCGACGCGTCGGGTCGCGGGTGCTCGTCGGCGTCGAACCAGGTCGTGTAATTCTTCATGTCGACCTCGACGGGCAGGATCTGGTCCTTTGAAGTAGCCCTGCTCGATGGCCCGCGCGGCCCGGTGGTGGCTGGGTCCACGACGACCTCGCGCTCGGTCATGGCCCGTTCTCCTTCAGGCCGCTGGCGGTGCTGGCCGGTCGGCGATCCGGCCCGTCTCGGTCTGCCGCGGTCCCCGGTCGACGTCTCGCCGACGGCTCGATTCCCCATTGGCATGGGTTCCTAGCCACCGTTCCCGGGCACCTTCATTCCAACCACTGGCCGGCACCGGGCCGGCGACGCACGGCGAGGTGAAGCCCATGGCAAGCATGAAGGACCAGGTCGCGCTGGTCACCGGTGGCTCTCGAGGGATCGGCCGCGCCATCTGCACCCGGCTGCTGGACCGGGGACTGCGGGTCGCCGCCGGCTACGCCCGCAGCAAGGAGAAAGCCCAGGAGCTCGTCGACGAGTACGGCGAGGACGTCGTCAGCACCCACCAGGGCAACACCGGCGACCACGAGGACTGCGAGCGCGTCGTCGACGAGGTGGTCAGCCACCACGGCCAGCTCGACGTCCTCGTCAACAACGCCGGCATGAACATCGACAAGCCCGTGTCCAAGATGACCCCGGAGGACTGGGACCGCGTGCTGCAGGTCAACCTGTCGGGCGCGTTCTACCTGTGCCGGGCCGCGCTGCCGCACATGGTGGAACGCGGCTACGGGCGGATCATCAATATGAGCTCGGTCGTGGGAGAGAGGGGCAACGTCGGGCAGGCCAACTACGCGGCGGCGAAGTCCGGACTGTTCGGGCTGACCATGACCTTGGCCCGGGAGACGGTGTCGAAGGGCATCACCGTGAACGCGGTGGCCCCGGGCTTCATCGACACCGACATGGTCGCCGACATCCCCGATGCGGCGCTGGAGAAGATCGTCGAGCAGATCCCCGCCGGTCGCCTCGGCAAGCCCGAGGAGGTCGCGCGGGTGGTGGAGTTCCTCGCCGACCCCGACTCGGGCTACATCACGGGGGCTGTGTACACCGTCAACGGCGGCCTCTACATGTAGCCGGGCCGGCCGTCGGCGGGGTCCGGCGCGCCTGCGTCCAGGCGCTCGAGGACGTCGGCGGGCACCCGGCTGTCACGGTCGCCCAGCAGCAGCGCCCGGTAGGTGGCCTGCGCCGCCGCCTCGAGGTTGGCCGCCCGCTGCCACGCGGCGTGCGGCGAGCCGGCCACCACCAGGCACCCGTGGTGGCCGAGCACCACGACGTCGGCGCCACCCAGCGCCGCGGCCGCCGCCGCCGCCAGCGCGCCGGTGCCTGAGGGCAGGTACCCCACCCTGGCCACACGCCGCACGTAGAAGGCGTGGTCGGTGGTGATGAGGCGGATCTCCTGGCCCAGCGCGTCAAGCAGGGTGGCGTACGGCGGGTGGGCGTGGACGGCGACGGCGACGTCGGGGCGGGCGCCGTAGGCAGCATGGTGCAGACGCCACTCGCTGGACGGCGGGCGCTGGCCTGCGGGCGCCGTCCCGTCGGGTCCTAGCGCGACCAGGTCCGTCGGCGCGAGCTGGTCGAGGCCGGCGCCGGCCACGGTGACGAGCATCCCGCCGTGGGGCAAGCGCGCCGACAGGTTGCCGCCGCTAGCCACGACCAGCCCGGCGGCCGCCACCTTCCGACCCAGGCGCACGAGGGACCGGCGCAGGCGCTGCTCGCTGATGGGCTCCACGCCGACCGACCTCCACCTTCCGGGTGTGTCGCCTGGTTGCCGCAACGGTACGCAAGACGCCACGACCAGGCAGCGGGCCGCACCGCAGGGCGCACTACGATGAGCCCGGTCAAAGTCGAGCCAGGAGCCGGCGGTGAGCGAGATCCTGTGGACGCCGACGCCTCAGCGCATCGCCCGCAGCCACCTGCAGCGCTTCATGGACACCGCGCCCGGGCGCCCCGCCGACTACGCGGCGCTGTGGGAATGGTCGACCAGCGACCTGGCGGGCTTCTGGGGGAAGGTGTGGCAGGACTGCGGCGTGGTCGCCTCCGAGCCCTACGACGCGGTGGTCGGCGAGCTGCGGATGCCGGGCACCAAGTGGTTCGCCGGAGCACGACTGAACGCAGCCGAGAACCTGCTGCGCCGCCGCGACGACCACCCCGCGCTGGTAGGGGCCGGCGAGGGCCGCGAGGACGAGACCGTCACCTACGCCGAGCTGCACCGGCGGGTGGCGCGCGCCCAGCAGGGCCTGGCCGGGCTCGGCGTCGCAGCCGGGGACCGGGTCGCTGGCTTCCTGCCCAACTGCGTCGAGACCGTGGTGATGATGCTGGCCACGACCGCGCTGGGCGCGGTGTGGTCGTCGTGCTCGCCGGACTTCGGCTCCGCGGGGGTGGTCGAGCGCTTCGGTCAGATCCAGCCGAAGGTGCTCGTGGCCGCCGACGGCTACCGCTACAACGGCTCGACCCACGGCCTGCGCGACACGGTCGCCGCCACGTTGGAGGCCATCCCAACGATCGAACACGTCGTCGCCGTCGACTTCGCAGGCACCGGGCTGGCGCTGCCCGGGCGGTCTGTCGTCGCCTACGACCGGTTGCTGGCCAACGACGCCGCCGGGGTCACGTTCGCCCAACTACCCTTCGACCACCCGCTGTACGTCATGTACTCCTCGGGCACGACCGGGCCGCCCAAGAGCATCGTGCACGGGGCCGGCGGGACGCTCGTCAAGCACCTGTGCGAGCACGTCCTGCACACCGACCTGCACGCCGGCGAGGACGTCATCTTCTGGTTCACCACCTGCGGGTGGATGATGTGGAACTGGCTGATCGGCGCCCTGGCCTGCGGCGTGACCGTGGTGCTCTACGACGGCAGTCCCAGCCACCCCGGAATCGACGCCTTGTGGCGGCTGGCCGAGCGTGCCGGCGTCACCCACTTCGGCACCAGCCCGAAGTTCCTGGCCGCCTGCGCGCAGGCCGGGGCAAAGCCCCGGCGGCTGGCCGACCTGTCCCGGCTGCGCGCGGTGCTGTCCACCGGCGCCCCGCTCAACCCCGAGCAGTTCGACTGGGTCTACGCCAACGTGGCCGACGACCTCCAGCTGGCGTCGATCAGCGGCGGCACCGATCTCATCGGCTGCTTCGCTGGCGGCGTGCCGGTCCTGCCGGTGCGCCGGGGCGAGCTGCAGGGCAGGATCCTGGGCATGGCCGTGGAGGCCTGGAACGCGCAGGGCAAGCCGGTGGTCGGCGAGAAGGGCGAGCTGGTGTGCACGAAGCCGTTCCCGTCCATGCCCACCGGGTTCTGGGGCGACGAGGACGGCAGCCGCTACCGCGAGGCCTACTTCGCCCAGAATCCGGGGGTGTGGACCCACGGGGACTTCGTCGAGATCCGCCCCGAGGGCGGCGTCGTCATCTACGGACGCAGCGACACGACCCTCAACCCCGGTGGGGTGCGCATCGGCACGGCCGAGATCTACCGGGCGGTCGAGCCTCTGGCCGAGGTCGCCGACGCGATCGTCGTCGGCCGGCCCGTCGACGGGGACGTGCAGGTCGTGCTGTGCGTCAAGCCGGCCGAGGGCCACCAGCTCGACGACGCCCTCGTCGAACGGATCCGCCGGGCGATCCGCGAGGCAACGACCCCGCGCCACGTGCCCCGCCACGTCGTCGCCGTCAGCGACATCCCCTACACGATCAGCGGCAAGAAGGTCGAGAAGGCAGTTCGCGACGTGCTCGCCGGCCTGCCGGTAGCCAACCGCGACGCGCTGGCCAACCCACAGTCGTTGGACGAGTACGCCCGGCTGGCGTTGCCAGCGTGACCCGCTCCGGCGGCGGCGCCGGGGCTCACGCCGGGGCACACGCCCGGGAGGAGACCCGAGGGTGGCGCGAAGCCGCCCGCCGGGTGCTGTGGCACCCGCTGACGTGGCCGGCGGCCCTGGGCTGCGGCCTGGGCGTCGCCTACGCCACGACGCTGCTGACCGACGTCGGCTACGAGACCGACACCGCGAAGTTCGACTACCTGGGCTGGGTCCTGGGGACCGCCCACCCCCCTGGCTACCCCCTCTACACGGTCCTCAACGCGGTGTTCGTGCGCCTGGTGCCGCTGGGCACGCTGGCCCTGCGCGCGAACCTGCTGTCGGCGGTCTTCGCCGTCGCCGCCTGCCTGCTGCTGTACGCGGCGCTGGTCGCGCTCGGCGTCCGACGTCCCCTGGCGGCCGCCGGCGCCGGCCTGCTTGGGGTCACCCGCACGTTGTGGTCCCAGGCCGTCGTCGCCGAGGTCTACACCCTGCACCTGCTACTCGTCGCCGCGATCCTGCTGCTGCTGCTGCGCTGGCGACACAGCGGGCGCGACCGCGACCTGCTGCTCGCCCTGGGGGTCTACGCCCTGTCGTTCTCCCACCACCTGTCGACGGCCCTGCTGGCGCCGGGTGTCGCCTGGTTCGTGCTGCGCGCCGACCCCCGCGTCCTCGCCCGCCCACGGGTACTGGGCGCGCTGCCGCTCGTGACCGTCGCCGGGTTGGTGCCTTACGCCTACCTGTTCTGGCGCGCCGCTGACCCCAGCCTCGTCTACGAGGAGGTGCGCATGACCGGCCTGGCGAGCTTCTGGGCCGCGTTCAGCGGTGGCGGCTTCCGCCAGCAGATGTTCGCCTTCGGGCTGCGGTCGATGCTCACCGACCGCCTCGGGATGTTCGCCGGCCTGGTGGGCGGGCAGCCGTTGCTGCCGGCCGTGCCGTTCGCCGCCGTCGGGGCCGCCCGGCTCGGGGCGGGGCCGGCCGGAGGCCTGCTGGCGGCGTGGGCGCTGACCAACACGGTGTGGGCGATGGGCTACGACGTCGGCGACGTGCACGTCTTCTTCCTCCCCACCTACCTCGTGCTCGTCGTGTGGGCCACCCTGGGCGCCGAGGCGGCGGTCAGGGCCCTGCCCGACCGCGTTGCGGCGCCGGCGACGGCCCTGCTGCTGGCCGCGCCGCTGGCGGCGGCCTGGACGAACCACGGCGTCGTCGACCTCAGCGGGGACCGCACCGCCGCCGAGGTGCGCGCCGCCCTCGACGACATGGTCGGCGGGGGCGTGGTGTTCACCTACCACTTCCACCACTTCACGTACTTCCTGACCGGGCTGGGGCTGGGCGAGGCCTACCGCATCCACCCCCAGTACCCCCTGCCCCACGAGCGCATCGACGCCTACTGCGACGGGGTGGCGCTGGACGCGCCCCATGTGGGCGGCGCGGCGTCGCCGGGCCTGCCCGCCTACGCCTACGGGCGGGCCTACGCCGCGCAGCTGAGCGCCGGAGGCTTCGCGCTCACTCCGGTCGGCGGCGAGCTGTTCCGGGTCGAATGCGCCCGCTCGGCACGATGATCTCGCCTCCGGGCGCGCACCGTCCTCCGGGCGGGCACGCGCCTTCCGGTCCTCAGCCGGCCAGGTGGGTCAGGCGGACCGTGCGCTGGGTGTTGTCGACGTTGGGGTCGAGCAGGACGACCGACTGCCAGGTACCCAACGCCAGGCCGCCGTCGAGCACCGGGATCGTCAGCGACGGAGCCGCGAACACCGGCAGCAGGTGGTCGGCGCCGTGACCGGGGCTGCCGTGGCGGTGCCTCCAGCGCTCGTCGTCGCGGGGCAGCAGCTCGCCCAGTACCGACTCCAGGTCCTGCTCGCTGCCCGAGCCGGTCTCGATGACCGCCAGCCCGGCGGTGGCGTGCGGGGCGAACACGACGCACAGGCCGTCGTCCTTTCCCGCCAGCCAGCCGTTGATGTCGCCGGTCAGGTCCACGCACGCGAAGCTCGAGGCGGTGCGGATCTCCAGGGTTGTGGTGTCCATGTGGCGTCTCCTTGTCTGCGCGGGCCCGGTCCAAGCCCGCGTCAGCGCAGGCGCAGGTCGCCGGCGATGGCGCGCAACGCCCGGATGCGCTCGGCGATGGGCGGGTGGGTCGAAAACATGCGGTCCAGCCAGGACGGCTGTGGTTCGTGGGGCTGTTCGATCCACAGGTGGGCAGCGAAGCCATGAGCGAAGTCCACGCTGGTCCTGTCCGCATCCAGCACCTGCAGCGCGCCGATCATGGCGTCTGGGTTGCGGGTCAGTCGCACGGCGTTGGCGTCGGCGAGGCCTTCCCGGCGCCGGGAGATCGCAAAGCGCAGCAGCGCACCGAACAGCGGTGCGAACACCAGCACCGCCAGCCCGACGACGAGCAGGGGCCCGCTGGCGCCGCCGCGCCCGGACCGTCGCCGGCCGCCGCCGGACAGCAGCAGCCGCAGCGCCAGCCGGGACAGGATAACGATGACGCCGACCAGCACCGCGGCCAGCACGCCGATCATGGAGTCGCGGTTGGCGACATGGCTGAGCTCGTGGGCGGCGACAGCCTCGACCTGGGACCGGCTCATCTTCTCCAGCAGCCCGCTGGTGAACACCACGACGCCCTTGTCGGGGCTGCGCCCCGTAGCGAACGCGTTGGGCGCGGGGTCGTCGACGACGTACAGCTGCGGTTGCGGCATCCCGGCCGCCAGCGCCACCCCCGCCACGATGTCGTCGAGGTTGCGCTCGGCAGGGTCGTCGCGGGGCGGCCGGGCGCGCAGGGCCGACAGCACGACCCGGTCGGCGGCGAACCAGGCCACGCTCAGCGTCACGGCGGCGATCAGGGCCGCGATCAGCGCGGCGGACGCCGGGCCGGCGCCGACGAACAGTGCGTCCAGCGCCCACGCCACGCCGAAGACCACCAGCGCGCAGCATGCGAACAGCACGACGGTCATGCGCCGGTTCCGGGCCAGCTGGTCGTAGAGCATCGCGACCGCTACCCGCCCGTCTGCGACCGGACCTGCACCAGGCCCCTCTCGGCGGGATCGACGGCGAGGAAGTCCGGCGGCCCAAAGCCCAGCGGGCGCGCCAGCAGTACGCCGGGGAAGGACTGGACGGCGTCACGGTAGCTGGTGACGGTGTCGTTGACGAGCTGGCGCGAGAAGGCGATCTTGTTCTCGGTGGCGGCCAGCTCGTCTTGCAGGGCGAGGAAGGCGCGATCGGCCTTCAGCCGCGGGTACGCCTCGGCCAGCGCCAGGAGCCGCTCGACCCCGGCGGCCACCCGCCGCTCGGCGGCGCTGCGCTCGGCGGGCGTCGCAGCCGCGGCGGCCGTTCTGGCCGCGGCAGCCTCCGCCAGGACGGCGCGCTCGTGCCCCGCGTGGGCCTTGACGGTCTCGACGAGGCCGGGCACCAGATCGGCCCGGCGCCGTAGCTGGACGTCGAGGTCGGCGACCGCGCTGCGCATCCGGTTACGCAGCGTGACGAAGCGGTTGTGGGCCAGCAGGACCGCGAGCGTCAGCAGCGCCACCGCCGCCAGCACCAACGCCGTCCCCGACATGGTCAAGCAGCCTGCCCGGACAGCTCAGCCATGAGCGGCGGCGGCCATGACCGTGCCGGCCAGCTCCGGGCGGCACACGAGCAGGTCGGGCAGCCAGGGGTCGGGCTGGTTGTAGCGCAGCGGGGCGCCGTCGAGGCGCGAGACGTGGACGCCGGCGGCGCCGGCCACCGCCACGGGGGCGGCCGAGTCCCACTCGTACTGGCCTCCGGCGTGGGCGTAGACGTCGACCTCGCCACGCACCACCGCCATGGTCTTGGCCCCCGCCGAGCCCATCGGCACCAGTTCGGCGCCCAGCGCCGACCGGATCGCCTCGGTCACGTCCGGCGGCCGGGTGCGGCTGACGGCCAGCCGCAGGGGTGTCGCCGGCGGGCGTGGCGCAAGCACCGGCGGCGCGGCGGTCGACAGCAGGAGCGATCGGGCGGGCAGCGCCACCGCGCCCGCCTGCAGCCGCCCGTCGGCGAGGAAGGCGACGTGGACCGCCCAGTCGGTGCGTCCCGGCTCGGCGAACTCCCGGGTGCCGTCGAGCGGGTCGACGATCCACAGCCGGCGCGCACCGAGCCGGACAGGGTCGTCCTTGCCCTCTTCCGACAGCACCGCGTCGTCGGGGAACGCCGCCACCAGGGCGTCGACGATGAGCCGGTGGGAGCGGCGGTCGGCCTCGTCGCGCAGCCCGTCGACGGTGACCCCATGGGCGCCCAGTCGCTGGCGCAGGGCCAGCAGCAGGCGCCCGGCGGCGTCGGCGATGCGGGCGGCCTGCGCGTGCTCGATCACGTCGCGGCTCCTTCGCCCGACTCCCGGCCGGGAGGTGCGCACACCGCCACCGCCACGTTGTCGCCGGCACCTCCGGCCACGGCCCGGTCGATCAGGCCGCCGGGGGGGGCG
>DASZOD010000121.1:0-6588 GCA_035550935.1 Egibacteraceae bacterium
CCTGGCGCGCGAGGAGGTCCGCGTGGCCCTCGTCGGCGTAGGCAACTGCGCCAGCGCCCTGGTGCAGGGCGTGCACTTCTATCGCGACGCCGACACCACCGCGCGGGTGCCCGGGCTCATGCACGTCGAGCTGGGTGGCTACCACGTGCGCGACCTGCGGTTCGTGGCGGCGTTCGACGTCGACGCCAAGAAGGTGGGGCGCGACCTGGCCGAGGCGATCGTGGCGCCCCCCAACAACACGATCCGCTTCGCCGAGGTCCCCCCGATCGGAGTGGAGGTGCTGCGCGGTCCCACCCTGGACGGGTTGGGCGAGTACTACCGGGCGGAGTGCGAGGAGAGCGACGCGGCCCCGGTCGACGTCACCGAGGAACTCCGCCGCGCCAGAGCCGACGTGGTGGTGTGCTATCTGCCGGTGGGCAGCGAACAGGCCGCCCGCTTCTACGCCGAAGAGGCGTTGCGGGCGGGGGCGGCGTTCGTCAACTGCCTCCCGGTCTTCATCGCCAGCGACCCGCAGTGGGCCCGACGTTTCGCCGACGCCGGCGTGCCGATCATCGGTGACGACGTGAAGTCTCAGGTCGGGGCGACGATCACCCACCGCATGCTGACCCGGCTGCTGGAGGACCGAGGGGTCGCCATCGACCGCACCTACCAGCTGAACTTCGGCGGCAACATGGACTTCATGAACATGCTGGAGCGCTCGCGGCTGGCCTCCAAGAAGGTGTCCAAGACCCAGTCGGTCACGAGCCAGATCACGGCGGGCATCGCCAAGGACAGCATCCACATCGGTCCCAGCGACCATGTGCCCTGGCTCGAGGACCGCAAGTGGGCCTACATCCGGCTGGAAGGCCGCAACTTCGGCGACGTGCCGATCAACATCGAGCTGAAGCTTGAGGTCTGGGACTCGCCGAACTCGGCCGGCGTCGTCATCGACGCGGTGCGCTGCGCCAAGGTGGCGATCGACCGCGGCTTCGGCGGCCCGCTCATGGGGCCTTCGAGCTGGTTCATGAAGTCACCGCCCAGACAGTTCCCCGACGAGGTATCCCGCCAGATGGTCGAGGAGTTCATCGCCGGTTCCGTCAGCGCCTTGCCATAGCCGGCGGTCATCGCCGGCGCGGCCGCCGGCGCAGGCGCCCGGCTCGTTGCGGGGGTGCGTAGCGGTACCAGACGCGGCCCCGTACCGCCGCCAGGTCCACCGGGCCGTAGCTGCGGCTGTCGGTGCTGGCGCCGGGGTGGTCACCGAGCACGACGATCGAGCGGGGACCTGCCGCGAGCAAGGTCCCGCCGGCCTCGGCGGCCTGTCCGGGCAGCGCCGCGACCCGCTTCACCACCGCTCGCCTGGGGTACCGAGGGTCGGCCAGCACCACCAGATCATCCGGTCGCAGGCGTCGTGGCGCCCGGACCATCCGACGTGCCAGTAGTCGGTCCCCGGGGGCCAGGGTCGGAGCCATGCTCTGCCCCCGTACCTCGACCCGCTGACAACCCCATGCCAGGGCTGCCACAGCGACCGCGGCCGGCAGCGCCAGCCAGCGGGTTTTCGCGGATTGCACACGGATAGAGTATGGGCGCCGTTGCCCTCCCCCCGACCTGACCCAAGGAGTCATCGCATGTCTGTCGCCACCCGAGTGCTGTCGCTCCTCGACCGTGTCAGCGAGCCGCTCGCCGTGCACGCCCACTGCGACATTCCCTGCGGGGTGTACGACCCCGAGCAGGCGCGCATCGAAGCCGAGTCCTGCTACAAGATCACTCAGAAGTACCACGATTCGGATGACGAGCTGTTCCGCCAGCGGTGCCTGTTCGTGAAGGAGGAACGGGCCGAGTTGGCGAAGAACCACCTCTCGGTGCTGTGGAGCGACCGCCTCAAGCCCGACCACATCGACCAGTTCCCGAACATGCATGACCTGTTCTGGCGCGCGCTCAAGCAGTGCTCCCAGGTCAAGCGCGGCGCCGACCTCGACGCGGCCCAGAAGCTGCTCGACCTCATCAACGAGATCGACGAGTGGTGGAAGAAGACCAACGGTCCCGAGGAGACGCGGGTGGCCGGCCGCCCCGGCTAGTAGGCGCCACCGCCTCCGGCCCCGCCCGTGGCGGGGCCTTGCCGTATCGAAGCCAACAACGTGCCCGCCCGGGGGTCGGCAGACGCGACCGTCGCCAGGCTGGCGGCTGCCTGCGGGATCGCCACCACCTACACCGGGGCCGAGGGGCAGACGGTCCACGTGCCGGTCGACACGCTGCGCGCGGTCCTGGGCGCCATGGGCATCGCCGCCGGAGATCCCGCCAGCGCGCGCGAGGCCTGGGCCAACCTCCAGGAGCAGCGTGCCCGCCGTCTCGTACCGCCGGTGGTCGTGGTGCGCGCCCCAGCACCCGGCGTCGTCCCCGCCCGGGTCTCGCAGGGCGGCCGACTGCGGGCCGTGCTGCAGCCAGAGTGGGGTCCCGATCGCGAGATTGCGCCCGGCCCCCGGTTGCTCCTGCCCGCCGACCTGCCGTCGGGCTACCACCGTCTCCAGGTGGAGGAGGCGCGCGGGGGCGCCCGGCGCAGCGCAGAGACACTCGTGGTCGCCGCGCCCAGCCGCTGCCCGATACCGCTGCGCGAGCCGACCTGGGGCTGGGCGGTCCAGCTGTACGCCGCCCGCTCCGCGGCCAGCTGGGGCATGGGAGACCTGGCCGACCTGCGCACCCTGGCGTGCTGGAGCGCGGCCGAGCTCGGTGCCGGCCTGCTGCTGGTCAACCCGCTGCACGCCGCGACGCCGGTCCTGCCTCAGGAACCCTCGCCCTACTACCCGTCAAGCCGTCGGTTCACGAACCCGCTGTACCTGAGGGTGGCCGACGTCGCCGAGTTCGCCGCGCTCGACCCCGACACCCGGGGGCGCCTATCGGGCCTCGCGGTCGCCGCCGGCGGCCGCCAGGCCGGCCGCATCGACCGCGATGCGGTCTTCACGGCCAAGTTCCAGGCTTTCGAGGCGCTGTTCGCGGTGCCCCGCAGCGACCCGCGCCAGGCCGCCTTCTCCGCCTACCGACGGCGGGAAGGCCAGGGGCTGCGCGACTTCGCGACGTTCTGCGCGCTGGCCGAGCGCCACGGGACGCCTTGGCAGTCCTGGCCGGCCACCCTGCGCCACCCGTCCTCGCCGGCGGTCGCAGCGGCGCGTCGGGAGCTGGCGGACCGCGTGACCTTCCACGCCTGGCTGCAGTGGCACTGCGACATGCAGCTGGACGACGCGCAGCGGGCGGCGACCGGGGCGGGGATGACGCTGGGGATCATCCACGACCTGGCGGTCGGGGTCGACCCCGGTGGCGCCGACGGCTGGGCCCTGCAGGACGACCTGGCCGAAGCCGTCAGCGTGGGGGCGCCGCCAGACGCCTTCAACCAGCGCGGACAGGACTGGCGTCTCCCCCCGCTGCGCCCCGACCGGCTGTTGGACAGCGGCCTCGCGCCCTTCCGTGACCTGCTGGCCTCGGTGCTACGGCACGCCGGCGGACTGCGCGTCGACCACATCCTGGGGCTGTTCCGCCTGTTCTGGATCCCCGACGGCCAACCGCCTGCGGCAGGCACGTACGTGCGCTACCCGACCGAGGAGCTCCTGGGTGTGCTGGCGGTGGAGGCCCAGCGCGCCGGCACCCTGATCGTCGGCGAGGACCTCGGCACCGTCGAGCAGGGCGTGAGGGAACGGCTGGCCGACTGGGGGGTGCTGTCCTCGCAGGTGCTGTACTTCGCCCGCAGCGCCGACAGTCGCCGGCCACTGCCCGCCGCCGACTACCCGCGTCTGGCGCTCGCGACGGTCACCACGCACGACCTGCCCACCGCCGCCGGCTGGTGGCTGGCCCAGGACCTGCGTACCCAGGCCGAGTTGGGACTGTTGGCGGAAGGCACGACCCTGGCCGACGAGCTCGCACGTCGCGACCGCGAGCGGGCCCAGCTGCTGGCGCTGCTGCGCGCCGAGGACCTGGTGGGCGAGGAGCCGTCGACCGACGAGCTGGTCGTGGCGATGCACGCGTTCCTGGCCCGCACGCCTTCGCTACTGGTCGCGGCGGCCCTCGGCGACGCCCTGGGCGACCTGCGCCAGTCCAACCTGCCGGGCACCACCGACGAGCATCCCAACTGGCTCCTGGCCCTGGCCGAGCGCAGCGACGGCGCCTCCCGTGCGGTGCTCCTCGACGACCTCGTCGAGCATCCGCGGGTGCGCAGGCTCGCCCGGGTGCTCGCCCGTCGCCGGCCGGGCTGAGCGCCCTGCGCGCCGGGTCCGACCCGTGGGGGTCAGACCCATTTCAGCATGTAGTTGGCGAAGCCCAGTTGCTCGATGGCAACGAACTGGGTCTCAAGCCAGTCGACGTGCTCCTCCTCGGCCACCAGTTGCGCTTCCAGGAACACGCGGGTGGCGGGATCACCCTCCTCGGAGCAGACGCCGATGCCGCGGCGGTAGCGCTGCACCGCCTCGCGCTCCATCTCCAGGTCGAGCTCGAACTGCTCGACCACGGTCTCGCCCACCCTGACCGGGAACAGCCGCTGCAGGTTGGGGACCCCTTCGAGCAGGATGATGCGCTCGATCACCGACTCGGCGTGGCGCATCTCGCCCAGGGATTCGTCGTAAACGTGGCGGGCGAGCTTGTCGTAGCCCCAGTTGGCGGCCATCTTCGAGGCCACGAAGTACTGGTTGATCGCGGTGAGCTCCGCGGTGAGCGCCTCGTTGAGGAACTCGATCACCTTCGGGCTGCCCTGCATCGGTCCCTCCCAAGTCTTGCCGCCCCGGCAGCCGCGGTCACACCAGCGCGGCGGCCGGCTGCGGCTCGGCCGTGGCCAGAGGACAGCCCAGGCATTCCTGCAGCAGGCGGGTGACGGCCGGGACACAACCGCCGCAGCCGGTGCCGGCCCCGCAGGCGTGCGCGACGGCGAACTCGTCGCGGGCGCCGCGCTCTATGGCCTCGCGGATGCTGCGATCGTGCACCGCCTTGCAATGGCAGATCAGCACGGGTCCCTCCCGTGAGCTTAGGTAAGCCTAACCCGGAGCCTACGGCAGCCGACCGTGAGCTGGCAAGACGACGGCGGCGGCATCCCTGGCGCCGGCAACACCCAACGTTGAACGACGAGCCGGTCGTCGAAGGTCGAAGGAAGTTGCCACCTCTGACAAACCGCACCGCGGCGCGGCCGGCGGCTGCGAACTGCTAGTCGCCGGGGAGGCCCCGCTGGCGGGCCCAGTCGTCGAGGAGGCGGTAGGCCTCTTCGGCGCCGATCGGGCCGCGGTCCAGACGCGCCTCGAGCAGCATCTGCCGGGCCTCGCCGACCAGCGGGCCCGGATCCAGGCCGAGGTGGTCCATGATCTGGTGACCGTCCAGGGGGGGCTTGATCCGGGCCAGCTCCTCCTGCTGCCCAAGCAGGTCGATGCGCGCCTCGAACTCCTCCATGGCCCGCGCCAGCCATCGGGCCTTGGCCTTGTTCTGGGTGGTCACGTCGTGGCGGGTCAGCAGGTTCAGCCGCCGTAGCTGCTCGGGGGTGCCGGTGTCGCGAACGTAGCGGCGCACCGCCGAGTCGGTCCACTCGCCATGGGCGTAGCCGTGGAAGCGCAGATGCAGGAAGACGAGCTGGCAGACCGCCTCCACCGTCTCGTTGGGATAGCGCAGTTCCCGCAGCCGGTGGCGCGCCATGCGCGCGCCGACCACCTCATGGTGGTGGAACGACACCCGGCCGTCGGGGTGGAACTCGCGCGTGGCCGGCTTGCCGACGTCGTGCAGCAGGGCGGCCAGTCGCAGCACCAGGTCGTCGGCGGGACAGCGCTCGACCACCGCCAGCGTGTGCGCGTAGACGTCCTTGTGGCGGTGCAAGGGGTCGCGGGCCATGCGCAGCGCCGGGACCTCGGGCAGGAAGCGCTCCGCGAGGCCGGTGTCGCACAGCAGGTCCATGCCCTTGCGGGGCTGGGCCGCGCACACCAGTCGGTTCAGCTCGTCGCGGATGCGCTCGCGGCTGATGTCGTCGAGCCGGGCGGCCATCGCGCTGACCGCCGCGACGGCGGCCCCGTCAGCACGGGCGCCGAGAGTGGCGGCGAAGCGGGCGAGGCGCACCATCCGCAGCGGATCGTCTCCGAAGCTGACGCGCGGGTCCGCGGGTGTGCGCAGCAGCCGGTCGCGCAGGTCCCGCAGGCCCCCGAAGGGGTCCACGAAGCGGTGGTCGGGCACCCGCAGCGCCATGGCGTTGATGGTGAAGTCCCGCCGCGACAGGTCGGTTTCGATGTCCGGGGCGTAGGTGACGTCGGGGTGGCGGGACCCGCTGGTGTAGGCCTCGGCCCGGAAGGTGGTGATCTCCAGCTTCTTGCCGTGCCTGCTGGCGCTCACGGTGCCGAAGGGCTGGCCCGTCAGCCACACGTGGTCGGCCCAACCACGCACGAGCGCCTCCGTTTGGGTGGGGGTGGCGGAGGTGGCGAAGTCGAGGTCGGTCTGGTCCCTCCCCAGGAAGGTGTCTCGGACCGTCCCGCCGACGAGGTACAGCTCGTGGCCCGCATCGGCGAAGCGTCGACCAAGTTCGTCGGCCAGCGGGTAGACGGCGAGGATCCCGGCCAGGGCGCGCTCCTGGTCGGCAGTCAGTCCGGGGTTGGCCATGGGCAT
>DASZOD010000122.1:0-5547 GCA_035550935.1 Egibacteraceae bacterium
GGTGGGGATCCAGCTAGGATCGGCCACGCCGCGCATCCCGGTGCCGGGCATGCCGCGAGCCGTGTGAACGGGACCGGCTCCTCTGCCCGCGCAGCCCGAGGCGCGGCCAGCTGTCATGGCCTCCACCCACACGACCCCCAACTTGCCGCGCGTCGCCGCCATCCTCGTCGTCTGTGACGGCGAGGAGTGGCTCGGTGGCGTGCTCGCGACGATCGTGGCGCAGCGCTACCCCAGGCTGGACCTGGTCGTGGTCGACAATGCCAGCCGCGACGGCAGCCCCCGGGTGCTGGCCCGCCGGGTGCGTCCCGACCGGCTGATCACGCTGCCCCGCCGAGTCGGTTTCGGCCGGGCCGTGGCCGCGGCGCTGCAGCACGAAGCCGCTGCCGACGCCGAGCTGGTGCTGCTGCTGCACGACGACCTGGTCCTGGCCCCCGACGCTCTGGCCCGGCTCGTGCGGGCCATGCGCCAGGACCCCACCTTGGGGATCGTCGGTCCGAAGCTGCGCGAGTGGAGCGAGGACCACCGTCTGCAAGAGGTCGGGATGACCACCGACCGCTTCGGCCGCGCCGAGACCGCGCTGGAACCGGGGGAGGTCGACCAGGGCCAGCACGACGTGCAGCGTGACACGCTGTACGTGTCGACGGCGGGGATGCTGTTGCGTACCGACCTGCTGCGTGCCGTGGGCGGCCTGGACGTGCGCTTCCCCGCGCTGCGCGACGACCTGGACCTGTGCTGGCGGGCCTGGCTGGCCGGGTACCGGGTCGAGGTCGTGCCGCAGGCGGTGGGCTACCACATCGCCGCCGCCAGCCGCTTCGCCCGTCCCGTGGGTCGCGGACGGGCATGGGAGGCCCGCTACCTGGCCGAGCGCCACACCCTGGCGGCGCTGCTGAAGAACTACGGCGCGCTGCGGCTGGCCTGGGTGCTGCCGGTCGCCCTGCTGCTGGCAGCCGGCAAGACCGTCGCGTTCCTGCTGAGCCGCCGCTTCGGGGACGCGGCTGCGGTGGTTCGGGCCTATGGCTGGAACCTCGGGCAGCTGCCGCGCACGCTGCGGCGTCGACGTTTCATCCAGTCTCAGCGTCGGGTGTCCGACGCTGAGCTGTCCGGGCTGTTCGCCCCGGGCCTGCCTCGGCTGCGGGCCTACGCGGAGGCGCTCGGAGACTGGCTGGCGGGGGGCAGCAGCAGCGCGCTCATCGAGGAGGCCGAGCCCGAGACCGAGCCCGAGGATGCGCTGGCGGCCAGGCCGGTGGCGCGGACGCTGCGCGACCACCCCGCGGCCTGGGCCGGCCTGCTGCTGCTGGCCGCCTACCTGCTGGGACTGTTGCCGTTGCTGGGCGGCGGCCAGGTCGTCGGCGGCGAGGTCGCGCCCTGGCCCGAGTCGCCGCGCGAGTTTCTGCGCGCCTACGCCAGCCCCTGGAACGGCGAGCCAGCCGCCTCGGCCGCCTTCGCATCGCCCGCCCAGGCGCTGCTGGGCATGCTGTCGTTCGTCGGCCTGGGCAGCGCCTGGCTCGCCCAGCGCCTGCTGGTGTTCGGGCTCGGTCCGCTGGCGTGGCTGCTGGCACTGCGCGCGGGCCGGTTGGTCACCGTCCGACCGGCACCTCGTGCGCTGGGGGCGACGCTGTACGTGCTGTCGCCGGTGCTGCTGGCGGCCCTGGCGCAAGGCCACTACGGCGTCCTCGTCGCCGCGGCGCTGCTGCCCGGGCTGCTGCTGGCGGCGGTGCGGACCGTCGACCCGACGATGTCGCTGGGCAGGGGTTGGCGCGCCGCGGCTCTGCTGGCGCTGGGGCTGGCCGTGGCGATCGCCGCGGCCCCGTCGCTGGGCCCGCTGTTGGGGCTCGGCTGGCTCGCCGCCCTCGCCGTGGCCGCCCGCGGTCGACGCCGTCACGGGCCACAGCCGCTGGTCAGGGCGGGCGTCGCGGGCGCGGCCGCGGTCGCGTTGTTGGCGCCCTGGCTGGTCGGGCTGGCGGGCAACGGCTGGCTCGAGCCGTCGGTGGCCGAGGGCGTCGGTCCCTACGCGGATGGTTCGGCGCCGACCCTGTGGCGCATGCTCGCCGGGGTGCCGCAGGTCCTCCCGGGGCTGGCCGGCCCGGCCGGCACCGTGGTGGCGCTGCTCCACGTCGCAGTCGTCCTCAGCGCCGTCCTGCTCGGTCTGCGCGCCCGCCCCGCCGCCGTCGCGGGGCTGGTGGCCGTGACCGGCGGGTCGGGCGCGGCCGCCTGGACCGCCGCCCGCGTCGACCCGCGCTGGCTGTGGGAGCCCGCCCTGCTGCTACCCGCGTCGCTGTCGGTCGCAGGCCTGGGCGTGATCGGCGCCCGCTACCTGCGCGGGGCGCTGCGCCAGTACAGCTTCGGTGCCCGCCAGGTGACCGTCGTGGTGGCCACCGCGGTGGTGGCGGTGGGTCTGGTCGGCGGCGTGCTGCGCCTGGCCGGCGGACCTTGGGACGGCCTGCGACGCGCCCCCACCCTGCTGCCGGCGTTCGTCGCCGCCGACGAGGGGCTGGTGGGCCCCTACCGGGTGCTGGTGCTGGCCGAGGAGGGTGGCGTGGTGCGTTGGGATGTCACCGGCGCGGGCGGGCCGTCCATGGTGGGTTTCGGGACCGTGCGCAGCCGCGCCCTGCTCGGCTTCGTCGGCGCCGCTGTCGCCGCGGCCGCCGGCGGAGCCGACCTGCGTGCCGGGGCCCAACTGGGGCTGGCCAACGTCCGCTACGTCGTGGCCAGCGATGCCGACCGCTTCGAGCACCTGGGATGGGCCCTCGAGCGACAACCGGCGCTCGAACCGCTGCCCTCCGGCGGCGGGCGCGTGTACCGGGTGCGGTCGTGGCTGCCACGGGCGGTGGTCGTGCCCCCCGAGCGCGGCGCGGCGCTGCTGGCGGGCGGCGACCCCGGCGACACCAGCGACCTGCAGCGGCGCGGCCTGCGCCGGGCAAGCCCGGGACGCTACGAGGGCGCGGCCGACGAGCCCGGCCTGCTGGTCGTCTCGGAGGCCTCCAGCTCCCTGTGGCGGGCGTCGGCCGGCGACGCGGCGCTGCAGCCCCGCCAGCTGCGGGGCGTCAACGCGTTCGCCAAGCCGGCGTCGGACGGGCCGGTGCTCGCCTACGCCGCGGGCGGCGGCCGTCACCGTGCCGTGGTCGTCCTCCAGGTGCTGCTCGCCCTCGGGGTGGTCTCGCTCGCCCTACGCCCGCCAGGGTTCGCGCGACGGGTCCCCGCCCGGCCGGCGTTGCGCGTCCTGCCCGGCGACCTCGGCGCCGGCTCAGACGAGGAGGTCGTCGTGCGCGAGCCCGAGGTCACCCCCTGAGCAGGCTCACGGCCGCCGCGGCGACGGCCCGCCCGGAGCGCTCGACCGCCCGCGCCCGCGGCGTCGTCCTGCTCGTCGCGGTCGTTGCTGCCGGCGCGCTGCTCGGCGACCTGCTGGCCCCAGCCGAGCTGGGCGGCCCCCCTCAGCTCGTGGCCCAGCCTCCCGCCGAGGCCGGCGCCTGGTACTGCCCGGCGGCCGCCGACCCGCAGGAGCCCGCCGCCGTGTCGGTCGCGGCGGTCGGCGACCGGCCCTCGACCGTCACCGTCGTCCACTACGGCCCCGACGGCGCCACCGTCGACCCTGCGGTGGCGGTCGCTCCCGGCCAGCCCGTCGAGGTCGCGCTGCCAGCCGGGCAGGCTGCTCAGCCTGTCGTGCTGCGCTGGCGGGGAGGCCCGACCGTCGCGACCTGGCGGGCCGAGGGCGGGCAGCGCACCGGCGCCCCCTGCGCGGCGGCGCCGTCGGCGACGTGGCACCTGGCCGGCTTCGACACCCGTCTCGGCGCCGTCTCGAAGCTGCACCTGTTCAACCCCTTCGCCGAGGACGCCGTCGCCACCGTCACCTTCGGGACGCCGCAGGGGCGCCAGACCCTGGTGCGCACCCAGAACATCGTCGTCCCCGCCGGGCGGATGACGACGTTGGCGCTGAACGAGCTCCAGCCGGAGGTCTCCGACCTGGGGGCCAACGTCCAGGTGCTGGCCGGGAGGGTCGTGGCTCAGGGCGAGGTCCGTTTCGATCCCCCCGACGACGAGCCCGGACTCACCGGCAGGACGCTGCTGCCCGCCGCCCCCGCCCCGTCGCTGGAGTGGTCCTTCGGTTTCGCGCGGGCCGACGACAACTCCTCGTCGTGGCTGGAGGTGCTCAACCCCGGCGATGACGAGGCTGCGGTGCGCCTGCAGGTCAGCGACCCGCACGACGGGGGCGCAGCCCTCGCGGAAGAGGTGTCGGTGCCCGCCGGGGGGATGGTGCGCGTCGATCTCGCCGAGGCCTCGGCCCAGCCCGACTTCGGCGTGGCGGTGACCAGCGTCAACGACGTGCCCGTCGTGGTGTCGCGCTTCACCGCGGTGCGCGGCGACGGCGGCAGCGCCGTGGCCGCCGCGCTGGGTGCGGACCGGGCGGCCACCCGCTGGGCGCTCGTCGGCGGCGGCACCGCCCGGCGCAGCGCACGGGTCAGCCTCTACAACCCGTCGCCGCAGCCGGCGTCGGTCGACGTGCTGGCGGCGGGCGCGCCGCCGACCTGGACGGGCGTGCAGCTGCCCCCGAACGCCCGGACGGTGATCGACCTGGCCGAGGCTGGCGCCGACCGGCCCACCGTCCCGGTGCTCGTGCAGGCCAGCGTGCCCGTGGTGGCCGAACTGCGGTCGCTGTCCGAGCACGGCGGCCTGGGGCTGTGGACCGCGGTGGGGGTGGCCGCCGACGACTGGAGCGGGCCGCCGCTGCGCCCGCCCGTGCGCCGCGACCCCTCGCTCCCGGCCCGGCCGCTGCCCGTGGACACCTCCGAGCCCGTCGACGCGGTCGCTGCGCCCCAGGCGACGGCGCCGGCGACCAGCGAGGTGCCCCCTGGGGGGTGAGCGGCGCCGGCGTCAGCGCGGAGGCTCGTCCGAGTCGTCGGGGAAGTCGTCGGCGACGCCGAGGGCACGGGCCACCTCCCGGCCGACGGCGGTGCGGACGACCTCGTCCAGCTCCTCGCGCGACCACGCCCGGGACTCCAGCGGCCGGCGGTAGACGGTCAGGCGGGGAGGCACCGCCGCCGGATCGAACCGTGCCAGCGCCACCTGCCTGGCCGCGTCGGCCCCCGGCACGTCCTCGACGACGATCTCGGCGTCGGCGACCGCCTCCAGCAGCCCGCGCGGCAAGGTCTCCACGACGTCTTCGACCAGGCGCGCGAAGCGTCGGGCGTCACGCACCCGGAAGCCGTCGGAGGGCCGCCGGCGCCGGTCGCCGTCGGCGTGCAGGGCGCGCCCATGACGATCGCTAGCCATCGTCGCGCATGGTAGCCGGGGAGGCTGCCGGAAAATCCCAGCGCTGTGATCTACCGTAGACGCCATGGCCGATCAGCTACGCACCTGCGACCGCACGGGCTGCCGGTGGCCGGCGGCCGCGTCGCTGGCGTACCGCTACGACCGGCGCCAGGTCTGGCTGCTGGACCTGGCCGCGCGCGCGCACCCCGCGCTGTATGACCTGTGTCCCCAGCACGCCGACAACCTCGTCGTCCCGCGCGGCTGGGACTGTTCCGACCGGCGCACGGCCACGTCCGGGGG
>DASZOD010000123.1:0-12419 GCA_035550935.1 Egibacteraceae bacterium
GCGGGGCAGGCTGGGTCCGGGGCAGATGCTGCTGGTGGACCCCGCCGCGGGGGGCGTACTCGAGGACGAGACGATCAAGCGGCGCCTGGCCGGGCGGCGGCCCTACGGGGAGTGGATCCGCCAGCACCAGCGCAGCGCCCACCCCGGCCAGCCCGTCGGGCAGGCCGGCCCCGACCTGCTGTCCCGCCAGGTCGCCGCCGGCTTCACCAAGGAGGAGCAGACCAGCATCCTGCGACCCATGGCCAACGACGGCAAGGAGCCGGTCTCGTCGATGGGCGACGACACGCCCCTGGCGGTGCTGGCCGACCGTCCGCGCACCGTCTACCACTCCCTGAAGCAGCGCTTCGCCCAGGTCACCAACCCGCCGATCGATCACCTGCGCGAGTGGCAGGTCATGAGCGTGCGCACCCAGCTGGGGCCGCGGCGCCCGATCCTGGCGGAGCTGCCCGACGCCGTCCGGCTGCTGGAACTCGACGGCTTCATGATGTACCCGCAGGGCCTGCAGCGGCTCGTGCTCAGCCCCGAGATCCCCTTCCGGGTCGCAGGCCTGGACGCCACCTTCCCCGTGGCCGACGGAGCCGACGGCCTGGCGGCACGCCTGCGGGCACTGGGCGACGAGGCGGTCGAGGCGGTCGGCGCCGGGGCGGGGCTGCTGATCTGCAGCGACCGCGGCGTGGACGTCGACCGGGCGACGGTGCCGGCACTGCTGGCGGTGGGCGCGATCAACCACCGCCTTGTCACCGCCGGCCTGCGCAGCCAGGCCAGCCTCGTGTGCGAGACCGACGACGCCCGCGAGACGCACGCGTTCGCCTGCCTGCTGGGCTACGGCGCCGACGTCATCTGCCCGCGCCTGGCCATGGAGACCATCGCCGACCTGGCCGACTCGGGCCGGCTCGGCCGTGACGCGGCCTCGGCCGGCGAAGCCCAGGAGTCCTACCGCCAGGCGGTCGAGGACGGGGTGCTCAAGATCATGTCGAAGATGGGCATCTCCACCCTCGACTCGTACCGCTCGGCGCAGATCTTCGAGGCGGTGGGCCTGGCCGGCGACGTCGTCGACACCTGCCTGGTGGGCACGCCCAGCCGCATCGGCGGCATCGGGCTGGCGCAGCTCGCCGAGGACGTCCTGGCGCTGCACGCCAAGGCGTTCCACGGCTCGCCGCAGCTGGAAAGCCCGGGGTTCGTCAAGTTCAAGAAGCGCGGCGAGTACCACGCCACCAACCCCGACGTCATCGAGGCCCTGCACCGCACCGTCGGGCTGGAAGGCGACCTGGGGCCGGTCGTCGGCGACGGCGAGGCCGCCGGCGAGCTGCGCGCCGCCCACCTGCTGACCGCGGCCACCGCGCAGGGGCGCTGGGAGCTGTACCAGCGCTTCGCCCGCCTGGTCAACGACCGCCCGGCGAGCGAGCCGCGTGACCTGTTGGCGTTCGTCACTGCCGCCCAGCCGGTGCCGCTGGACGAGGTCGAGCCGGCCACCTCCATCGTCCAGCGCTTCTTCACCGGGGCGATGTCGCTGGGCGCGCTGTCGCCGGAGTCCCACGAGACGCTCGCGATGGCGATGAACCTGCTGGGCGGCAGCTCGAACACCGGCGAGGGCGGCGAGGACCCGGCCCGCTACCGCACCCGCGGCAGCGGCCGCGACAAGAACTCCAAGTCCAAGCAGGTCGCCTCCGGGCGCTTCGGCGTCACCCCCGAGTACCTGGCGTTCGCCGACGAGCTGCAAATCAAGATCGCCCAGGGTTCCAAGCCCGGGGAGGGCGGCCAGCTGCCCGGCCACAAGGTCACCGACCTCATCGCCCGACTGCGCCACACCCAGCCCGGCGTCGCGCTGATCTCGCCCCCGCCCCACCACGACATCTACTCGATCGAGGATCTGGCGCAGCTCATCTACGACCTCAAGCAGGTCAACCCGTTCGCCAGCGTCAGCGTGAAGCTGGTCTCCTGCGACGGCGTCGGCACGGTCGCCGCCGGCGTGGTCAAGGGCCTGGCCGACGCGGTCCAGATCGCCGGAGCCGACGGCGGCACCGGGGCGTCGCCGCTGTCGAGCATCAAGCACGCCGGTCTGCCCTGGGAGCTGGGCCTGGCCGAGACCCAGCAGGTGCTCGTGGCCAACGGACTCCGCAGCCGGGTGCGGGTGCAGGTCGACGGCGGCTTCAAGACCGGCCGGGACGTGCTCGTCGCCGCGCTGCTGGGCGCCGACGAGTACGGCTTCGGCACCGCGGCGCTGCTGGCCGAGGGCTGCATCATGGCCCGGGCCTGCCACCGCGACACCTGCCCGGTCGGCGTGGCCACCCAGAGGCCCGAGCTGCGCGAGAAGTACGCCGGCACCCCCGAGACGGTGGCGACCTACCTGATGTTCGTCGCCGAGGAGGTCCGCCGTGGTCTGGCGGCGCTGGGCCTGCGCAGCCTCGACGAGGCGGTCGGCCGCGTCGACCTGCTCGCGCCTCGCCGGCTGGACTCGGTCACGCCGCGCCTGGCGGCACGGGCCCGGTCCCTGGACGTCGCCCCCCTGCTGCGCCAACCGCCGCCCGGTCCCCGCCGCTACGCAGGGTCACTGCCGATCCAGGCGCCGCGCAGCCGGTTGGGCGATCGGGTCTTCGAGGACGCCTTCGAGTCGCTGTGGGACGGCACCGTCCTGCACCTCAAGTACGAGATCCGCAACGTCGACCGCACCGTGGGGGCGCGACTGGGCGGGGCGATCGGTCTGGAGTTCGGCGACCAGCCGCCCGAGGGCAGCGTCAGCGTCCGCTTCAACGGGGAGGCGGGCCAGAGCTTCGGCGCGTTCCTGTCCCACGGGGTCGAGTTCGTGCTGACCGGTGAGGCCAACGACTACGTCGGCAAGGGCATGGCCGGCGGGCGGATCGTCATCCGGCCGCCCGACAACGACGCCGGCGACCCGGTGCTGGTGGGCAACACCGTGCTGTACGGGGCCACCGGCGGAGAGCTGTTCGTCGCCGGCCGCGCGGGCGAGCGCTTCGCGGTGCGCAACTCGGGCGCCTGCGCGGTCGTCGAGGGCGTCGGCGAGCACGCCTGCGAGTACATGACCGGTGGAGTGGTGGTGATCCTGGGCCCCACCGGCTTCAACCTCGGCGCCGGTATGACCGGGGGCGAGTGCTACGCGCTCGACCCGACGTCGGAGATCCTGGCCCGCGTCAACGCCCAGCTCGTCGAGCCCCGCCGGCCTGACAGCGCCCAGCTGACCCGCCTGCGGCAGCTCGTGACGCGCCACGTGGAGTTGACCGGATCCGCCAGGGCAGCCCAGCTGCTGGCCGCCTGGGAGCAGCGCTCGGGCGTCTTCTGGCGAATCGCTCCGCGCGGTGAGCTCGCGCGCGTCGCGGCCGTGCAGGAGGGCTCGGTGGGCGCCCCAGCGTGACCCCTCGGAGCCGGTTAGCCGCCCACAGCCCGGGCCATACTCACATCCGCTCATGAGCGTCGACGTCCGGAGCCGCGACCAGCCCGGCGTGCTCAGAGGCCACCTTTCGGCACTCATCGACGTTCTCCGGCCGCTCGCACGCCCGGCCGTCGCCTACCTCCTCTCGCGGGGGGTGGCTCTGGGTGCCGTCACCGTCGGCGCCCTGGCCCGCGGTGAACCGGGGCTGCTTCGCGCGCTGGCGATCTGGGACGGCGCCTGGTACCTCAGCGCCACCGCTCAGGGCTACCCCTCCTACCTCCAGGTCCTGGAGGGTGAAGTCGTCCAGAACAACGTCGCCTTCTTTCCCCTCTACCCCCTGGCGATCCGTGGCCTGTCCGGGCTCACCGGCCTGTCGCCGCTGACCGCGGCGATCGCCGTCGCCTCCGTGGCGGGCCTTGCGGCCGCCGTCCTGCTGTGGGTGCTGGTACGCGCCCTCTGCGACCAGGAGGTGGCCGAGCGCGCGGTCCTGCTGTTCTGCTTCTTCCCCGGCTCCGTGGTGCTGTCGATGGCCTACTCGGAGTCGCTCATGCTCACCCTGTCGATCGCCTGCCTGCTGGCGCTGCTGCAGCGGCGCTGGCTGACCGCGGGCGTGGCCGGCGCCTTGGCGACCGCGTCGCGACCCAACGCCGTGGCGCTCGTCGCATGCTGCCTGTGGCAGGCGGGCAGCGCGGTCCGCCGGGACCGTGACTGGCGGGCGCTCGTCGCGCCGTTGCTCGCCCCCGTCGGGTTCCTCGCCTTCATGCTGTTCCTGTGGAGGCGCTTCGGAGACCCGGGGGTGTGGTTCCGTGTCCAGCAGGAAGCCTGGGGAGAAGCCTTCGACTTCGGTGTCCGTACGGTCACCGAGGTGTGGCTGGTGGCGAGCAGCCCGCTGGAGCCGGGCAACACCATGAAGCTGCAGGTGCTCGGGCTTGTCTTCACGGTCGTCGCCGGATACCTGCTGTGGCGCTGGCGGCCGCCGGCCGTGGTGACGATCTACACCGTGGCGATCCTGGCGCTGTCTTTGGGCTCGTGGAACCTGGGGGCCCGCCCCCGCTTCGTGCTGACCGCCTTCCCGCTCATCGTGGCCGTCGCCCGCGCCGTCCGCGGCCGGTGGTTCGCCGCCGTGCTCGCCTGCTCGGCGCTGGCCATGGTCCTGCTGGCCGCCGTCTACACGACCCCGCGACTGGCCGTACCGTAGCCTGTCGGTTGATCCGACCCCGGTAGGAGGACGCACTGGTGGCACGGCCGCGATCCAGCCGCGGGCCCGACGACGTGGTCTCCGCCCCCGCGTCGGCCCCCCAGGTGGCGCCGCGGGGATCGCTGCTGCTGGGCCTGTGGACCCTGGCCCGTCCCCGGCAGTGGCTCAAGAACGCACTGGTCCTGGCCGCCCCCGGCGCCGCCGGCGTGCTCACCGACCCGGGCGTCCTCGCGCTGACCGCTGTGGGCTTCGCCTGCTTCTGCCTGGCAGCCAGCGGGACCTACTACCTCAACGACGCCTTCGACGCCCACGCCGACCGCCTCCACCCGCGCAAGCGACATCGTCCCGTCGCCGCCGGCACCGTGCCGGTCACCTTGGCCAAGGTGCTCGGCGGCGGCCTCGTCGTCGGCTCGGTGGTCGCCGCGGGCACGGTCGCGAACGCCGAGCTGGCGGCCGTGCTGAGCGGCTATGTCGTGCTCATGGGCGCCTACAGCGGCTGGCTCAAGCAGGTCCCGGTCGTTGAGCTCGCCGTCGTCGCGTCGGGCTTCATCTTCCGCGCCATCGCTGGCGGCGTCGCCACCGACGTCCCGCTGTCGCGCTGGTTCGTGATCGTGGTGTCGTTCGCGTCGCTGTTCGTCGTCGTCGGCAAGCGCTTCGCCGAGCAGGCCACCCTGGGCGATGGCTCGGAGCAGCACCGCAGCAGCCTCGGCGAGTACTCGCCTGCGTTCCTCCAGCTGGTCGGCGCGATCTCGGCGGCAGTGGCGATCATCGCCTACTGCCTGTGGGCGCTGACCCGGGCCGGGGGCGGGATGCTGTGGTACGAGCTGTCGATCGCGCCGTTCGTGCTGGGCATGTTGCACTACGCGCTCCAAGCCGAGAAGGGACGGGCTGGAGCCCCCGAGGAGGTGTTCCTGAAGGACCGCACACTGCAGGTGCTGGGGCTGCTGTGGGCCGTCCTGTTCGCGGCGGGTGTCTATGGGCCCTGAGGGGCCATGTCTGCGCGGGAAGGACCCCGCCCTGCTGACCGGCTGGGGCCGGACCGCGCCCACGGCAGCCATGGTCTGCAAGCCCGACGCCGTCGCCGACGTGGAGTCCGCCCTGGACTGCGCGTCGCGGCGCGGCGTGATCGCCCGGGGACTGGGCCGCTGCTACGGCGACGCCGCGCAGAACGCAGGTGGGAGCGTGGTCTCGACCACCAAGCTGGGGCGGGTCCGATCGGCCGACTTCGACCGCGGCCTGCTGGTCGTGGGCGCGGGGTCCAGCCTCGACGAGCTCATGCGCTCCTTCGTGCCTCTCGGCTGGCTCCCGACGGTCACGCCTGGCACTCGCCACGTCACCGTCGGCGGGGCCGTCGCCGCGGACATCCATGGCAAGAACCACCACGTCGACGGCAGCTTCTGCCAGCACGTCACCGCCATCACCTTGCGCACCCCCCAGGGACGCCTGGCCGTTGGCCCCTCCCGGGACGCCGAGGCCTTCTGGGCCACGGCGGGTGGCATGGGGCTGACCGGAGTGGTCGAGGAGGCCACCCTGCGGCTGCTGCCCATCGAGACCGCCTTCATGCGCGTGGACACCGAGCGGGCCGGCGACCTGGACGACGCGCTGGCCCGCATGGAGTCGGGCGACGAGCACTACCGCTACTCGGTAGCCTGGATCGACAGCCTGGCACGCGGGCGGTCCCTGGGCAGGTCGGTGCTCACCCGCGCCAACCACGCCCGGCTGGACGACCTGGCGGCGCGGGACCGTCCTCGCGCGCTGGCCTTCCACCCGCGCACCCGGCTGCGCGCCCCGGCCGTGGTGCCGCCCGGCCTGGTGCGACCCGCCACCGTCAGGCTGTTCAACGAGGCGTGGTTCCGCAAGGCACCGCGCAGCGAGCAGGGCCGCCTGCGGCCCTTGAGCAGTTTCTTCCACCCACTCGACGGGGTCGCCGGCTGGAACCGGCTGTACGGTCCGGGGGGCTTCCTGCAGTACCAGTTCGTCGTCCCCTTCGGCGCCGAAGCGGTGCTGCGCGTGGCCATCGAGCGGCTCGCGGCGTCCGGCTGCGGGTCGTTCCTGGCGGTGCTCAAGCGCTTCGGGTCGGGCAACCCCGGCCCGCTGTCGTTCCCGCTGGCAGGCTGGACCCTGGCCCTGGACCTGCCGGTCGGCCCCCCCCAGTTGCCCGCGTTGCTTGATGGCCTTGACGAGCTGATCGCCGGTGCGGGCGGGCGGGTCTATCTCGCCAAGGACGCGCGGCTGCGCCCCGAGCTGCTGGCCGTGATGTATCCCCGGCTGGACGAGTGGCGTGCGGTGGCCGACCGCCTGGATCCCGGTGGGGTGCTGCAGTCCGACCTCAACCGTCGCTTGTCCCTGCGGCCGCGGGCAAGGCACGCCGGTCGGTCGTCGTCTGGGACCCCCGGACCGCGCTGGCTTGACCGCAGCCGCGGGGCGTAGTGTCTGGCTGCCGGGCCGCCGGCCGCGGTCCGGCGCCCCGGTCGATCGGAGCTGTTCGTGCGAGACGCCCTCGGGTCGGTGCAGTCCATCGTCGTGCTGGGCGGCACCTCCGACATCGCCGTCGCCACCGCCCGGCGTCTGGCCGCGCCGCGCGCCGCCACCGTCGTGCTGGCCGGGCGTGACCCCGACGGCATGGCCGCCAGCGCCCAGGCACTGAGCGCCGCCGGCGCCGGCAACGTCCAAACCGTCCCCTTCGACGCACTGGACACCGATTCTCACGAGGGCTTCGTCAAGGACGTATGGGACCGCCTGGGCGACGTCGACGTGGTATTGCTGGCCTTCGGGGTCCTCGGTGACCAGCAGCTCGCCGAACACGACACCGCCGAGGCGCTGCGCATCGTGCGCACGAACTACCTGGGCGCGGTCTCGGTGCTGGTCCCGGTCTCCCGGCAGCTGCGGGCCCAGGGCCACGGGGTTCTCGTCGTGCTGTCGACGGTCGCCGCCGAGCGGCCCCGGCGCTCGAACTTCGTCTACGGGTCGTCCAAGGCTGGGCTGGACGCGTTCGCACAGGGCCTTGGCGACAGCCTCGTCGGCAGCGGCGCGCGGGTCGTGGTGGTACGCCCCGGCTTCGTCAGGACGAAGATGACCGCCGGGCGCCAGCCCGCCCCGCTGGCGACCACGCCCGAGGCGGTCGCCGCCGCCATCGACGGCGCCGTGCGCGGGCGCGCCGAGACGGTGTGGGTGCCGGCGCTCCTGCGCTGGATCATGTCGGCCCTGCGCCACCTGCCGCGCCCGCTGTTCCGCCGGCTCGACCTGTAGCCATGCGCCTCGGGCCCGTCGCCGCCGTGGCGGTCGCGGCCGTGGTCACGCTCGCTGCCTGTGGCCGCGGCGGCGCCGACCCCGTGTGCGACTCCAGCTACCCCGACACCTGTATCTTCCCGCCGCCACCCCGGCTGACCTGCGCGGACATCGCCCACCGCGACTTTCGGGTGCTGCCGCCGGACCCCCACGGCTTCGACCCCGATGGCGACGGGTTGGGCTGCGAGCCCGCAGACCCTGGCTGACATGGCAGGGCGCTGCCCGTGGCTGGTGCGCCCGCTGGCCGCCTTCCTGGCCTCCCGGGTGGTGGTCCTCGCAGCGGTCCTGGCCGCTGGCGCAGGCCCGGGCCTGACTGGCGTCCTGCGGGCGCTGGCCAGCTGGGACGGCGCGTGGTACCTCAGCGTCGCGGTGTTCGGCTATCCCGACGCGGTCGTCGAACCGTCGGGGCGGGTGGCCGGAAACCTGGCCTTCTTTCCGCTCTACCCCTTGACGATCCGGGCGGTCGCCGTGGTCACCGGGCTGTCGGTGCTGCCGGCGGCGATCCTCGTCGCCAACGTACTGGGCGCCATCGCGGCGGTGCTGCTGCGGATGCTCGTGCGCCGCGTCGCCGACGACGCCACGGCCGACCGCTCCTGCGTGCTGTTCTGCCTCTTTCCCGGCTCGGTGGTCCTGTCGATGGCGTACGCCGAATCGCTCATGCTCGTCCTGGCCCTGGGCTGCCTGCTGGCGCTGCGGGTCCGGCGCTGGGTCGTCGGGGGGGCCGCCGGCGCCCTGGCGACGCTGTCGCGGCCCAACGCCCTCGCCGTGGCCGCCGCCTGCCTGTGGGAGGCGGCGGTGGTCCTGCGCCGCCAGGGTGGCGGGTCCGCCGATGGCGACCGGGCGTCGACCTGGCGCACGCTGGCCGCGCCGCTGCTCGCGCCGGCCGGCTTCCTGGGGTTCATGGGGTTCCTGTGGGCACGCACCGGCCGGCCCGACGCCTGGTTGTTCGTCCAGCAGCTCGCCTGGCAGGAACGCTTCGACTTCGGGGTGAACACCGCCCGCAAGGCCGTGGCCGCCGTCACCCGACCGGGTCCCAACGTCGCTGTGGCCACGTTGGGCCTGCTGTTCGTCGTGCTGGCGGCGGTGCTGCTATGGCGCTGGCGACCGCCCGGCTACCTGGTCGTCTACAGCGCCGTGGTGGTGGCGCTGGCCGTGCTGTCGCGCACGCTGGGAGCGCGCCCCCGCTTCGTGTTGACCGCCTTCCCGCTGGTCGTGGCGGTCGCCCGCGCCACCCGCGGCGGCCTGTACGCCGCGGTCGCGGCGGCCTTCGCCGCCGGCCTGGCCGCGCTGTCGGTGCTGTACACGGTGCCCTTCGGAGCGGTGCCGTGACCGGGCCCCGTCTGGCTGCCTGTCTCGCGCTGCTGGCCGCCGTGGCCTGCGGCAGCTGGCCGCAGGCCGCCCGCGACTGCGACGCCTCCTATCCCGGTCCCTGCATCTGGCCGGCACCGCCGGAACTGAACTGCGACGACATCGTCCATCGCGGCTTCACCGTCCTGCCGCCGGATCCTCACGGATTCGACCTGGACGGCGACGGCCTGGGCTGCCTGTCGCCGCAGGAGCGGGCCTACAGGACCGAAGCGACCCGAGCAGGTAGGCCAGCAACGCTATGACGACGATCACGGGTCAGGTGCCTGACTGGCGCGCCACCCGCGTCGCCGAGGCCTGAGCCGCGGGGAGGATGACGACGTCGCAGACCTGGACGTGGGCGGGGCGGTCGGCGACCCACACGACGGCCTCGGCGACGTCGTCGGGGGTCAGCGGGGTCATGCCCGCATAGACCCCATCGGCCCGGTTGCCGTCACCGTGGAAGCGCACGATCGAGAACTCGGTCTGCACCAGGCCCGGGTCCACGGTCGAGACCTTCACCCCGGTGCCCAGCAGGTCCATGCGCAGCGCCTTGGTGATGCTGTCGACGGCCGCCTTGCTGGCGCAGTACACCGCGCCGTTGGGGTAGGGCTCGCGGCCGGCGATCGAGCCGATGTTGATGACGTGGCCGCGGCCCCGCCGCAGCATGCCGGGCAGCACCGCCCGCGTGACGTTGAGCAGGCCCTTGACGTTCGTGTCGATCATGCGATCCCAGTCGTCGGGGTCGCCCTCGTACAAGGGCTCGAAGCCCGCCGCCAGCCCGGCGTTGTTGACGAGCACGTCGATGTCGGACCACGGCGGCGCCAGCCCCTCCACGGCCGCCGTGACCGCCGCCCGGTCGCGGACGTCCAGGGCGAAGGTGCGGGCGTCGGCCTCCAGCTGGCGGGCGACCTCGGCGAGGCGCTCGGCGCGCCGGGCGCACAGCACCAGCCGGGCCCCGGCGGCGGCGAAAGCCCGGGCGCAGGAGCGACCGATGCCGCTGGAGGCGCCGGTGACGAACACGGTGCGGTCCACGAGCACGGTTGTGCCCTTCGGGTCGGAATGGCAGGAGCCTGCCACCAGTAGAGCGGGATCGCCACGCGCGCGCCGTCACGGCCCTCTGCAGCCAAGCCGACCTGGCCGGCTTCCTCGACCAACTGGGCGTAGCCTCCAGCCGGATCGCCCCCGACGGACCGGCGCAAGGGCGAGACGCGTCAGGCGCGAGACCGCACCGGCGACGGGAGACGAAGCAGTGCTGAGTGGAGCGTGCCGTCGAGCCGCTCGATGCGCTGCAGGAGCAGCTCGACGAGCTTCACGGGGGACACCTGGGCTCGCTCACCAGCCGCGCGAGGGTGACCGCGGGCGTGAACGCGAGCGCGTCGCGCACGCCGCTAGCATGCCAGCGGTGCAGGTGCAGCTGTTCGGCCTGGCGAAGTCGAAGGCCACGCGCAAGGCGCAACGGTTCTTCGGCGAGCGCCGCGTGCCGGTGCAGTTCGTCGACCTGCGCCGCCGCGCGCCCTCGCCCGGCGAGCTGCGCAGGTGGGTCGCCCGGTTCGGCGCCGAAGAGCTGTTGGACCCGTCCTCGCGCCCCTACCGGGAGCAGGGCCTGCACTACCTGGCGGCCTCGGACGACGAGTGGATCGAGCGCATGTCCGCCGACCCGTCGCTGCTGCGCCTGCCGCTGGTGCGCTGCGGCCGCGACCTCGCCGTCGGCGACGACCCCCAGGCCTGGCAGCGCTTCGCCGACGCGGTCAAGCGCTGAACGTGCGGCGCAGACCCGGGGCGCTGCCGCCAACGACTTCGGCCGAGTGCCGGGGGGGACGGTAACCGCCGTGGGGCAGCACGACAGCGGGACAGACCCCGGCGCGGCCCAGCCGCTGTTCGACCGCAGGCTGGCGGCCATCCTGGCGCTGGCGCTGGCGCTGCGGGTCGCGCTGCTGCTCGTGGCCCTGGGCAACCAGGCCCGGTTCGACAGCACCGACGTGCCCGAGTACCTGCGGCTGGCGCGTGACCTGGACGGGGCCTACGCCGACCCCGACGACCCGCTGTTCGGCGTCGGTCTGAAACGCACCCCCCTGTACCCGGTGTTCCTCGCCGCCGTGCTGGCACTGTCCGGCCGCAATCTGGAGTGGGCCACCCTGCTGACCGGTATCGCCGCGTCCGTCGCCACGGTGTGGGTGACGTTCGTGCTGGCCCAGGACCTGTTCGACCGGGCGGCGGGCTACGCCGGCGCGCTGCTGCTGGCCGTCGACCCGGCCTCGGTGGTGTGGAGCAACTTCCTGCAGCCCGAGGCGCTGTTCACGCTGCTGCTGGCGTCTGGGGTGGTCCTGTGGTACCGGGCGCAGCGCCGGGCGTCGCCGCGGCTGGCGGCGGCCGCCGGCCTGCTGGTGGGCGCGGCCGTGCTGACCCGTCCCATCGGCCTGTACCTGGCTCTGGTGCTCGTGGCGGTCGGGTGGCTGGTGGCCAAGGCCGACCTGCGGCGGCGGGTGGTGCTGGCGCTGGCGTTCCTGGCCGTGGCGGCGCTGCCGCCCGCCGGCTGGGTGGCCCGCAACGCCGCGGTCACCGGCGTGCCGTTGCTGTCGACCGTCGAGAGCCTCAACCTGCTGCACTACCGGGCTGCGGGGGCGGTCGCCGAGGAGCAGGACATCAGCCTCAACCGGGCCCGTCTGCGCCTGCAGCAGCAGCTCGACGCCCGCACTGCGCCCGGCGACAACCCCGCCGAGGTCGCCCGCGTCCGCAGCGCCCTGGGCATCCGCACGCTGCTCGACCATCCCGCCGGCGCGGCGGTGACCTGGGTGAAAGGAGCCGGCCGCATGCTGTTCGGGCCGGCCCGGGCGCCGCTGCTGATCCTGCTGGGCGAGCAGGATCCCGTCGCCCTGGACAGCCCGCGCAAGGTCGCCTGGGTGGCCCTGCAGTGGGCGATCCTGGCGGTCCTGTACGCCTGCGCCCTGGCCGGCGCGGTCATCGCCGTGCGCCGCCGGCGCTGGGCCGCGCTGGCAGTCCTCGGGGCGCTGATCGCCTACTTCGTGCTGGTGTCGTCGGGCACGGAGGCGTTCTCCCGCTTCCGGGTGCCGATGGTGCCGTACGTGGCGGCGCTGGGTGGCTGTGGCGCGGCCAGCGTGGCGGCCCGCTTCGCGCGCCGCTGACCGGTCCTCACGCCCCGCTGGTCGTGCTGGGCGGCGGCTCCGGCGGTGGGGGGAC
>DASZOD010000124.1:0-7833 GCA_035550935.1 Egibacteraceae bacterium
CCCCCGCGCGGCGCGCGTGCCCGGCGAGCCGGCTGGCAAGAGGAGGGTCGTGGTCGGCGCCGCGGCCGGGTCGAAGTCGGCGCCGACAACGACCCTCATCTTGCCAGCCGGCTCGCCGGGCACGAGCGCCGCGCCGGGGAACGCCCTGGCGACGAGCTCGGCCTCCTCCATGCGGTGGGGCGGGTAGACGACCTGGGTGCGCTGGAACTCGAAGCTGTCGGCGTTGCCGGTGCCGGCGACGTTGAAGCCCCGCTGCCGCAGCAGCGACGCGACCTGGCTCGCCAGGCCTGGCGTCCCCGAGCCGTTGAGGACCTCGACCGGCGGCACGTCGGGCAGGGCCACCTCGCTCGGGGGCTTCGTGCCGACCTGCTCGGGGAAGATCGCCCCGGTGCGGAAGGCCTCGAACAGGCTCTGGGCCTCGCCGTCTTTGGCCACGACGTAGGCGGCACCGCCGACGGTGCGCTGCACGCCGGGGACGGTGCGCGTCTCCAGCCGGTCGGGCCCGAGCTCGCGCAGGCTGAAGGCGATGCGGCGCATGTCGGACAGCGACAGGCTCTGGTCGGTGTGCACCGCCTGGCTGAGCGAGTTCACCAGCGAGAACAGCCGCGGGACGTTGACCAGCGTCCCCGCGCTGGTGACCTCGCGCGTGAGCTCGTGGACGAAGCGCTGCTGGCGGGCGATGCGGCCGAAGTCGTTGTCGAGGTGGCGCGCCCGCACGAAGCCGAGCGCCTCGGCGCCGTCCAGCGTGACGCAGCCCGCCGGCAGGTCCAGCCCGGCGAAGTCGTCCTCCAGCGGCCGGTCCAGGTACAGCGTCACGCCCCCGAGCGCGTCGACCACGTCGATGAACCCGGCGAAGTCGCCCTCGACGTAGTGGTTGATCGGGATCAGCGTCAGCGTCTCCACGGTCTGCACGAGGCAGGAGCCGCCGCCGGCGCCGAGCTGCTCACCGACGTAGTGGGCGCTGTTGATCCGCCCCCGGCTGCCGTCGCAGAGAGTGACCATGAGGTCACGGGGGAAGCTGAGTAGGGCGGCCTTGTCGCGGCGAGGGTCCAACGACAGCAGCATGATCGTGTCGGTCAGCTGGCCCGAGTCCATCTCGGTGCCCAGGCTGCGCAGCTCCTGCTCGGTCAGCCCCTCCCGGCTGTCGCGGCCGACGACGAGGACGTTGAGGACGCCGGTGATCTCCTCCATGTCCACCTGGCCGTCGCCGTCGGTGTCGCCGGGCTGGGAGATGCCGGCGATGTCCACCCGCTGCAGCCGGTACTGGCCGTACCACACCAGGACCCCGGCGGTCGTGGTCGCCACCAGCATGACGAAGGTGACGAACGCCAGCGCCAGCAGCGCCACCCGCCGCCAGCCCCGGGCCTGGCGCAGGTCCCGCAGGGGCCTCAGGCGCTGGCCGCGGCCGCCGTAGAGCACGGGACCGAACTGCCCGGCGGGCAGGGTGTGGCCCATATCGGACACCGAGATGTCGCTCTCCGGCGAGTCGGGTGACGCGGGCGATCCAGCGTCGGCTCGGCTAGGCGACAGCGTTCCCTGGCGCAACAGGCCCCCAGCGGCGCCGGACGGGACCTGGGCTCCGGTGGCCGGGGCCGCCCGCACCCGTCACGGTCGGGATAGCACGGTCGGGTCGACGGTACCTGCTGAGCGCCGGCGGCGCACAGCTCGGCGCAACGCTAGCAGCACGGGGTCCCCCCCTCCAGCAGCGGGCGCCGGCCCCGACGGCCGTGGATCGCCGCCGCGGTCCGGGTAGGGCTACGCGCATGACCAGCTTCGACGACGTCGCCGCCGCCCATCACCTGCCCCGGCCGTCACGGCCGGTGCCCGCGGGCAACCTGTCGGACCTGGCGCACGAGCGGGTGCGCGAGCACGGCCACCGCCCGTTCCTGACCTTCTACGACGATGCCACCGGCGAGCGCAGCGAGCTCAGCTACGCCACCTTCGACAACTGGGTGGCCAAGACCGCGAACTTCCTGGTCGAGGAGCTGCAGGTGGGGCGGGGCCAGCGGGTCGCCGCCGTGCTCGGCAACCACTGGACCACCGCCGTCGTCGCCTTCGCCTGCTGGCGGGCCGGCGCCTGCCTGCTGCCCCTGGACGCCGACGACCCGCTGACCCGCACCCGGGGGGCCCTGGAGGCGCACCGGCCAGCGGCGGCGTTCGTACGCGAGGAGCTCGTCGCCGAGCTCGAGACCCTCGGGCACGGGTCGGTGCTCGACCGGGTGGCCGCGGTCGGCAGCGGGCCGGGGGCCCGCCTGACCACGGACGCCGGACCGGCCCTTCCCTACGCCGAGGAGGTCCTGGCATTCGCCGACGACTTCGACGATCCCGACGTCAGCCCGTCCGACGAGGCCCTGCTCGTGGCCCCGCATCGGGCCGGCGCCGCGCCAGCCCCGGTGCGGCTGACGCTGGGGAACCTGCTGGCGGCCGCCGACGCGCTGGCGGCCTGGGGCCTGACCGGCGGTGACCGGCTGCTGTGCGCCCAGCAGGTGCAGCTCGTCGACGGCCTGGCGCTGGCCCATCTGGCGCCGTTCCTGGCGGGCTCGTCGGTGGTGCTGACCCGCGCGTTCGACCCCAGCGGCTTCTGGCGCAAGGTCGCCGACGAGCGGGTGACGGTGGCGCTGCTGTCACCCAGCAACCTGGACGCGCTGGCCGAGGCCTCCGGCCGACCCTCCGCCGTCGGAGGGCTGCGTGCGGTGCTGTGCCCCACCGCGGCGTCGTCGGACGCGGCCGCGGGCGTCGAGCAGTTGCTGGGCCTGCGGCTGTGCCAGGGTCACGGCCTGGCCGAGGCGACCTGCGCGTCGTCGCTGAGCCCCGCCGAGCTCGACGTCGACACCCGCCGCTGGCTGGACGACCAACAGGGCCTGGCGGTGGGCGCGCCGACGGTCCACGCCGAGGTCCGAGCGCTGGACGTCGACGGCGGGCCGCTGCCCCACGGCGCCCGCGGCGAGCTGTCGGTGCGCGGGCCGGTGGTCATGGCCGGCTACGAGGGTCCCGCCGAGCTGCAGGAGGCCGCCTTCGCCCACGGCTGGCTGCACACCGGCGACGAGGGCTTCACCGACCGGGCTCCCGACGGGCGCGAGCACGTGTTCGTCACCGGCCGGCTGTAGCGGCGGACCGCGGGCCGGGTGTGGGCTAGCTGCCGGGACCGGGGCCGTAGCTGCCGAGCCGTCGCAGCCGCTCCTTGCGGATCTGACGGCGGATGCGGGCCTGGGCCTGGCGCAGGCGCTGCTGGTCGTTCTCGACCAGTAGCGGCGGGACCGCCGTGGGGACGCCGTCGTCGCCGAGAGCCACCATGACCAGGTAGGCGCTGGTGGTGTGGCGGCGCTCGCCTCCCCGCCAGGGCTCGGCCTCCACCCGCACCCCCACCTCCAGCGACGTCCTTCCGGCGTCGTTGACCCGGGCGCGGACGATGAGGACGTCACCGACGTGGACCGGCTCGAGGAAGCTGAGCTCGTCGATGGCGGCGGTGACGCAGACCCGGCCGGCGTGGCGGGCCGCGGCGATGCCGGCGGCGACGTCGACCTCGTGCATGATGACGCCGCCGTGGACATTGCCGACCAGGTTGGCGTCCAGCTGCGTCATGGTGCGCGCGAAGGTCACGCCCTCGGAGCGCACCGGCTGCAGCCCGGCCACCGGCGGCTACAGCCTGCCGAGCAGCTCGCGGGCGATGACGACCCGCTGGATCTGCTGCGTGCCCTCGTAGATCTGGGTGATCTTGGCGTCGCGCATGTAGCGCTCCAGCGGGTAGTCCCTGACGTAGCCGTAGCCCCCCAGCAGCTGCACCCCGTCGGTGGTCACCCGCATGGCGACATCGCCGGCCTTGCACTTGGCGTAGGCGCTGAACAGCCGCAGGTCCTCGTCACCGCGGTCGGCCTTGGCCGCGGCGGTGTACACCAGCTGCCGGGCCGCCTCGGTCTCCGTGGCCATGTCGGCGAGCATGAACTGCAGGCCCTGAAACGAGCCGATCGGCTTGCCGAACTGCTCGCGCTGGCGCAGGTAGCCGATGCAGTAGTCGATGGCGCCCTGGGCGATGCCCACGGCCTGGGCACCGATCGTCATCCTGGTGTGGTCCAGGGCCCACATCGCGATCCTGAAGCCCTCGCCCTGCGGGCCGATGAGCCGGTCCCCGGGGATGCGGCAGCCGTCGAGGTGGACCTGGCAGGTCGGCGAGCCCCTGATGCCGAGCTTGTCTTCCTTCCTGCCGACCGAGAAGCCCTCGTCGTCGGCGCGCACGTAGAACGCCGAGATGCCATGCGAGCCGGCGTCGGGGTCGGTCTTGGCCATGACCACGTAGGCCGACGACACGCCGGCGCCGGTGATCCAGGCCTTGGTGCCGTCAAGCACCCAGCCGTCGCCGTCGCGCGCGGCGGTGGTCCGCATGCTCGCGGCGTCCGAGCCCGCGCCCGTCTCCGACAGGCAGTAGGAGATGAGCTCCTGGCCGCTGGCCAGGGGCGGCAGCCAGCGCTTCTTCTGCTCCTCGTCGGCCGCCATGAGGATCGGCGTGGCCCCCAGCTTCTGCGCTCCCGGGATGAGCGACGACGACGCGCACACCCGGGCGATCTCCTCGATGAGCAGGGCGAAGGTGATCGCGTCGGCGCCGCCGCCGCCGTAGCCTTCGGGGATGTGCAGGCCCAGCAGCCCGTTGGAGGCCAGCAGCTGCTTGACGTCCCAGGGGAACTCGGCGTCGGCGTCGATGGCGGGAGCCCGCGGCGCGATGCGCTCCTCGCAGATCCGGCGCACGACCTGCCGGAACATCCGGTGGTCCTCAGACAGCGCGAACATCGGGCCCATGCCGCCCACACCCCTGGAGCTCCACCCGGAAGCTCCCACCCGGAGCCTGCCGCAGCGGCCTGGCAGGCGCCCGCCACGCCGCGTCCGCTGCGAGTGTAGCCACCGGGGGCCTCGGCTGATCACCGCGCGCAGCGCGCTGGGCCGGAGCGGCCGGACCCGATATCCTTGCGGGTACCGTGCTGGAGACGGGCTTCGCCTGGCGATGCCGGGCCAAAGTGAGTTGAGGTCGTGCGCCCCAACGTCAAGGACCTGCTCGTGGAGGCCAAGGACGTCTCCGAGCTCATGGTCGACCTCGCCTACGCCGCGGTGTTCTTCGGCGACGACGACCTGGCCCGGGAGGTCATCCGGCTCGAGGAGCGCATGGACGCCACCGTCCACGAGATGCGGATCCTTTGCATGCTGGCGGCCCGCTCCCCCGACGACGCCGAGCAGCTGGGGGGGATCCTGTCGATGGCCGGAGCGATCGAGGAGATCGCCGACGCCGCCGAGGACATCGCCCGGGTCGTGCTCAAGGACATCGGGGTGCCCGGCGAGCTGCGCGACGACCTGCGCCACGCCGAAGAGGTGCTCGCGCGGGTGAAGCTGCGGGCGGGCAACCGCATGGCCAGCCTGTCGCTGCACGACCTTGCGCTTCCCCGCAAGACCGGGATGTGGGTGATCGCCGTTCGCCGCGACGTCGACTACGTCCACGGGCCGTCGGGCGACACCGTCCTGCAGGACGGCGACGTGCTGTTCCTGCAGGGCCCCGCCGAGGGCGTCGACCTCGTGCGCGAGCTCGCCGGCGGTGAACCGTTCCACCTGGGTCCGCCCAGGCAGGACGGCCGGCTGTCCAACCTCGACCGGGCCGTTGACATCCTCGTGGAGCTCAAGAACGCCGCAGAGGTCGCCGTTGGCCTGGCCTACTCGGCCATCCTGTTCCGCGACCGGGGCCTGGCCCACGAGGTGTCCGGGGTCGAGGACATCACCGACGACCTCTACAACGACCTGCAACGCTGGGTGCTGCGGGCCGCCGCCGACCTCGACGACGAGGAGCTCGCCGAGCTACGGGGTCTGCTGCAGATCGGCCAGTCCTCCGAGCGCATCGCCGACGCGGCACAGGAGATGACCCGCATCGCCGAGAGCGACGAGGAACCCCACCCGGTGATCGCCACGGCCCTGTCGGAGGCCGACGAGATCGTCACCGACGCCGTCGTCGCCTCCGGTTCCCCTGCCGAGCGCAGGACCATGCGGGAGCTGTCGCTGGAGACCGACACCGGCATGTACGTGCTCGCCATCCAGCGGGGCGGCCGCTGGATCTACCGTCCGCGCGGCACCCGCCAGCTGGAGGCGGGCGACCGGCTGCTGGCCACCGGCCCGGAGGAGGGCGTCGAGCCGCTGCGCCGCATCGCCGGGGACGTGCGCGAGGTGCAGCCCGCGCACGTTTAGGCCTCCGCGGCCCTGACGACGGTTGTAGCCGTACGGGCAGCGAGCAACCGAAGGATTGAGCAATGCCGGTCGCCAGCGTATCGGAGATCACCGCCACCTCGACCGACAGCTTCGACGACGCCATCAGGCAGGGCGTCCAGCGGGCTAACCAGACCCTGCGCAACGTCCAGGCGGCCTGGGTCAAAGACCAGGAGGTCCGCCTGCAGGACGGCCAGATCAGTGACTACAAGGTGAGCCTGAAAGTGACGTTCGTCCTCGACTAGCGTGAAGTGGCGCGGGCGGGCGTCCGGGCCGTCCTTCCGGGCGGCTCTACTTCGTTCAGGCGGATCGTTCAGCCGGGCAGTCCGAGCGCGCGGCAGATCAGCAGGCGCTGGATCTCGCTTGTGCCCTCGCCCACCTCCAGGACCTTCGCGTCCTGGTAGAAGCGCCCGACGAGGTACTCGGTCGTAAAGCGTAGCCGCCGAACACCTGGCAGGCCTGGCGGGCGGCGCTGGCCGCCGCCTCCGAGGCGTACAGCTTCGCCAGGGCCGCCGCCTTCTTGAACGGCCTGCCCTGTGCGAGCAGCCGGCCGCCCGCCAGTACGCCACCCGTGCCAGGTCGGCCGACAATTCCATGTCGGCGATGTTGAACGCCACCGCCTGGAGCGACCGATCGCCCTGCCGAACGCGGCGCTGGCGGGCGTAGCGCGTGCACTCGTCGACACAGCCCTGGATGAGCCCGGCGGCCAGCGCGGCAAGGGCGATGCGGCCCTCGTCGAGGATCTCCTTGAAGTTCGCCAGGCCGCGGCCGCGTTCGCCCAGCTGATTGGCCAACGGCACGCGGCAGCCGTCGAAGGCCAGGTCGCGGGTGTCGGAGGCGTGCCAGCCGACCTTGAGGCAGCGCCGCCCACCCGGTAGCCGGGCGTGCCGGTCGGCACGATCACGTTGGTGTGCTCGCGCCGCCCGCCGGCCTCGCCGGTGACCGCGCAGATCGTCACGAAGGCCGACAGCACGGTCCCGGCATTCGTGATGAACTGCTTCGAGCCGTCGATGACCCACTCCTGGCCGTCACGGACCGGGCGGGGCGGCGGCGTCGGAGCCTGCGCCGGCCTCGGTCAGGCCGGAGGCGGCCAGCTGCGGGAACGGCAGCCCGAACAGGCCCATGGCGCCCATCTCCCGGACCAGGTCGGCGGGGAACCGCCGGCGCTCGTTGAGCTCTTCGGCGCGAGGTGCGACCCGCTCTCGGGCGAAGCGGCGCACGACGCCGCACAGCTGCTCCTGCTCGGCGGTCAGCTCGAAGCAGAGGGCCATGACAGGTCCTTCCGGCCAGCCGCCAGGGCAGGCGCAGTGTAGAGACCCTCCCGAGCGATGGAACCGCCTGGGCTCCGTCGCAATGTTAGTGGCGCAATGTCAGTATTGTCCCGACCCGCAAGAGCTTTATTCCTCTTTGATGCTTATATCCGAAAGCGGGAGAGATTTTTTTCCGCCACGTATCATCCCCAGACTAGTTACTCCCATTGGAGGGTGGCGGCTACGGTCCGCCACTGGGACGTGACCGTCAGAAGGGAAATCCGTATGCTGCGACGATTCACCGGGCTGCTCGTCTTGAGCCTCGCCACGCTGGGGCTCGGCGCCACAG
>DASZOD010000125.1:0-3459 GCA_035550935.1 Egibacteraceae bacterium
CGATGACCCCGAGGCCGAGGCCCGAGCGGCCATCGAGGCGACCGCCGGCGTGTGCGCCTCCTACCCGGACTGGCTCCAGTGGTTGCGCGCGGTGCGCGGGCGAAGCCCTTCCGACAGCGTGCGCGAATTCGACCTGTGAGGACGCTGTTCGACGGCAGGATCCTGATCGCCGACCTGATGTAGTCGAGCCACGTCCGCCGCCGTGCCTTGACCCGCGGGCGAGTCGTCCACAGGGTGAAGCGGCCTGCGGTGGGAGAGGCTACGGCTCGCAGGCACGATGGTCGACCGCCGGCGGCCTCCCGTACACGGCTGCGCCGGGCACACCGGGAACGGGAGAGGTGGGTGTGGAAGGCGTCATCATCGCGCTGGTGTCGGCCAACATCGCCTTCACCGGTCTGCTCGCGACCCTGGTGGTGCGTCGGGGCCGGCGGTTGGACAGCATGGAGGCCCGGCTGGACAGCATGGAGGCGCATCCACGGGACCAACGTGAGCATCGACGGCGTCGAACGGCGCATCGCCGGCCTCAAGGGCGCATCGACGGCCTGAACGGGCGCATAGACTGCCTCAACGGGCGCGTCGACACCGTTGTGACCGAGCTGGTGGCCCTGTCCCAGCGCATCGCCCGCCTGGAGCGCCAGCAGACCTGAACGACGGCTCAGCTCGGAGCCTGCGCCGAGAAGTCAGGCCGACGATGGCTACTCGATGAGGTCGAAGATCTTGAACATCGGCATGTACAGCGAGATCACCATGGCGCCGACCAGGCCGCCGAGCACCGCGATCATGAGCGGCTCGAGCATGGCGGTCAGCGACTCGGTGGTGGCCTCGACCTCGGCGTCGTAGAAGTCGGCGATCTTGCCCAGCATCGTGTCCATCGCGCCGGTCTCCTCCCCCACGGCGATCATCTGCACCACCATGGGCGGAAACACCTCGTGCGACGCCAACGGCCCGGCGACGCTCTCGCCCTCCTTGACCGACAGCTTCACGTCGTTGCCGGCGTTGCCGATGACGCCGTTGTTGACGGTGTCGGCGGTGATCTCCAGCGCCGTGAGGATGGGCACGCCGGCCCGCAGCAGGATGCCGAAGTTGCGCGCGAAGCGCGCCAGCGCCAGCTTGTGGAACAGCCCGCCGAACACCGGCAGCTTCAGCTTCGCCCGGTCGAGCTGGAAGCGCACCTGCGGCTGCTTGCGGGCGCGCTTGAAGCCCTGCCAGCCGACCACGGGCAGGGCCAGCAGCACGAACCAGAGGTTGCGCACGAAGGCCGACAGCATCAGCAGCACCTTGGTCGGCAGCGGCAGGGTGCCGCCCAGGGACTCGAACATGCCCACGAAGGTGGGGACGATGAAGATCAGCATGACCATCGTCAGCAGGAGCGCCAGGATCAGCACGACTACCGGGTAGGTCAGCGCGGCCTTGACCTTGCGCCGCAGCGCGAGGTCCTTCTCCAGGGTGTCGGCGGTGCGCAGCAGGACGCTGTCGAGCATGCCGGCGGTCTCGCCGGCGCGGACCATCGCGATGTACAGCGGCGGGAACTCCTCGTGCTCGGCCAGCGCCACCGACAGGGAGCGCCCCTCCTCGACCGCCGAGCGCACCTCGGACACGATCTCCGCCAGCTTCTTGTTCTCGGACTGCTCGGCGAGGATGTTCAGGGCCCGCACCAGCGACAGGCCGGAGCTGATCATCGTCGCGAACTGACGCGAGAAGATCGCCAGGTCCTTCAGGCCGACCTTCGGGCCGAAGCCGGGGATGGTCAGGTCGCGCTTCAGCGCCGCGGTCTTGACCTCGGTGATCGACACGGGCGCGTAGCCCATGTCGCGCAGCTTGACGGCGACGACCCGCTGGTCGGGGGCGTCCAGGGTGCCGCTGCGGGTCTTGCCGGCGCGGTCGCGGACGGTGTAGCGGAAGGTGGCGGTCGCGGCCATGGGCTGTCCCCCCGCCCTCAGGTGCGCCCGGCGAGGCGGTTGAAGTCCGCCACGTTCGAGCAGCGTTCGAGGGCGTCCTCGTAGCGGACCTTGCCGGTCAGCACAAGCGCCGCCAGCGACTGGTCCATGGTGACCATCCCGTGGGCCTTGCCGGCCTGCATCATCGAGTACATCTGGTGGGTCTTGCCCTCGCGGATGAGGTTGCGGATCGCCGGGGTGGCGATCATGACCTCGCAGGCCGCGACCCGACCTTTGCCGTCGGGGGTCTTCAGCAGCTGCTGGCAGACCACGCCCTGCAGCGCCCCGGCGAGCATGACCCGGATCTGTTCCTGCTGGTGCGGCGGGAACACGTCGATGACCCGGTCGACGGTCTGGGGCGCGTCCTGGGTGTGCAGGGTCCCGAACACGAGGTGGCCGGTCTCGGCGGCGGTCAGCGCCACCTGGATGGTCTCCAGGTCGCGCATCTCGCCGACGAGGATCACGTCGGGGTCCTGGCGCAGCACGTGCTTGAGGGCGGCGGCGAACGTGTGGGTGTCGGTGCCCAGCTCGCGCTGGTTGACCACCGAGCGCTTGTGCGCGTGCAGGAACTCGATGGGGTCTTCCACGGTCATGATGTGGGCGGCGCGCTCGCGGTTGACGATGTCGATGAGCGCCGCCAGGGTGGTGGACTTGCCCGACCCGGTCGGCCCGGTGACGAGCACGAAGCCGCGCGGCAGGTAGGAGAAGTTCGTGACCTGGGTGGGCACCCCCAGCTGCTCGACCGACTTGATCTCGAAGGGGATGGTGCGCATGACCGCCCCCATGGCGTTGCGCTGCTGGAACACGTTGACCCGGAAGCGGGCGGCGTCGGGAATGCTGTAGGACAGGTCCAGCTCGAGCTCGTTCTCGAACGTCTCGCGCTGGCGCTGGGTGAGCATGCCGTAGACGATCTTGCGGATGTCGGCCGGCTCGAGGATCGGGTAGCCCTCCAGCGGCTGGAGGTCACCGTGCACCCGGACCGTGGGCGGCAGGCCGGCGGTGATGTGCAGGTCCGACCCGCCCAGGCGCACCAGGTCCAGCAGCACAGCGTTGACGTCGAGGGCCTGCTCCTGCTCGAACTCCAGCAGCCCCGCGCCGGACTCCTCAGCAGGTTCGGGGCCAGGCGGCCCGCCGCCGTCGGCCGCCCCCGGCGGGGCGCCGTCGTCGGTGAGGTGCTCGATCGCCGCCAGCAGGTCCCCGCGCACCGCCAGGGCCGGGGTGGGCCGCATGCCGGTGATCGCGGCGACCCGCTCCAGCGCCGCGCTGTTGCCCGGGTCGGCGAGCGCCACGACGAGGTCGTTGCCCGCCCCGAACGCCACCGGCAGCGCCAGCAGCTGCGTGGCCAGGTCCTTGGGCAGCAGGGCCGCGGCGTCGGGGTCGACCGCCCCCGGTGACGTGTCGGCGAACGGCACCCCGATCTGGCGGGCGATGGCCGCCACGATCTGCTGCTCGGTGGCCATGCCCAGCTCGACCAGCGCCCGGCCCAGCGGCGTGCCCCGCTCGGACTGCACGGCGGTTGCCC
>DASZOD010000126.1:0-2747 GCA_035550935.1 Egibacteraceae bacterium
CCCCCCCCCCCCCCCCCCCCGGAGGGTGGGGATCCGACAGGAGTAGGCGGAGGTTCTGCGAGGTTCTGCAATGGTGGCACTGTCCGACGCGCACGTCGCCATCCTCGGCGGCGCCGGCTTCCTCGGCTCGCACCTGTGCGACCGTCTGGTGGCGCTCGGGGCCAAGGTCACCGTTCTCGACAACTTCATCACCGGCAGGCCCGACAACGTCGAGCACCTCGTCGGCACCCCCGCCTTCCGCCTGGTGTCCTACGACGTCACCGACTTCCTGCACGTCCCCGGCCGGCTGGACCACATCCTGCATTTCGCCTCGCCGGCCTCCCCCGCCGATTACCTGCGCTGGCCGATCCAGACCCTCAAGGTGGGAGCGCTGGGTACGCACAAGGCGTTGGGCCTGGCCCGCGCCAAACAGGCCCGGCTGCTGCTGGCGTCCACCAGCGAGGTGTACGGCGATCCCGAGGTCAACCCCCAGCCGGAGACCTACTGGGGTCACGTCAACCCCACCGGCCCGCGCGGCGTGTACGACGAGGCCAAACGCTTCGCCGAGGCGATGTGCCTGGCTTACCACCGCCAGCACGGCGTCGACGTGCGCATCGCCCGGATCTTCAACTCCATCCTCGCCGACGAGCAGGTGCTGTACGACGACGGCACCCAGCTGCGTCGCGAACCTGTCGAGATGCTCGCACGCCGTCTGGAAGCAAGCGCCCAACCGAACTGTTTGCGGGTGCCCGCCTTCGACACCGACGGGCGCATCCGACCTGCGGTGGCCTCGGCGCTGGTGGGGCATCCGACCGCGGCGACGTGCTACGAGGTGCGCACCCGCTACGGCCGCTCGGTGCGGGTGACCGGCGACCACAGCCTCTTCGTGGAAGGTCCCGACGGGCGCCCGGAGGCACGAGCGGTCACGAGCTTGTCCCTGCGCGACAGGGTCGCCCTCGCGGCCACGGTGCGGGTCCCCGAGCGCGACCGGCAGCTGGTGCACATGGCAGAGGTGTGGGACGCGGCCAACCTCGATCCCTGGGATCTCCTCGTGCACGCTCCGGGCCTCGGCGGCACGGCTTGGGCGCTGCCCCTGGGGGCGCTGCGCGAGCTCGCCGTCGCGCCGCCGCAGGGGCCAGAGGTGTACGTCAGCGAGCGGGGCAGCAAGGTCCGGCTCCCGGCGTGCATCGCGGTCAGCGACGAGCTGTTGTGGTTGTTGGGGCTGTTGGTCGCCGGCGGCCGCCGTCAGGACAGCAGCCCTGATGGGTTCCTGGCCGTCAGCGGCGACGACGAGCTGCTGGCGCGGGCAGCGAAGATCTTCCAGCGCGACCTGGCGCTCGACGTGACACCGACCCCGGCCAGCGGCGGCCGTTCGGGCGCGATGTTCGTCCGTTCGCGGTTGCTGCTCGTGCTGCTGGACCATCTGGGATTGCCTGCAGGCGCCGAGCGCGTCCCCGGATGGGTGCTGGGCCTTCCCCTCTCGCGCCTGAAGTGGTTCCTTGAGGGCTACCGGGCCGCAGACGGGATGCATGCGGGCAGGACACTGCAGGAAGCGCAGCGCCACGAGTTCTGCACCGTCTCAGCACAGCTCAAAGACGACCTGGTGGTCGCTCTGGGGCGCTTCGGCCTGGTGCCGTCGGTCGGCTACGACGAAACGGCGCGGCCCGGGGGGGCAGGTCGGCGCTCCCCGTTGTGGCGTCTGACCGTCTGCGACGTGCACCCGTGGAGTCCCCTGGGCTGGGATGGAGGGGTCACGCAGCGGCTCGATGCCCGCCGCAGCCACGATCTGGTGTGGGCCGACGTGACCAGCATCCGCCAGATCGAGCCGTCCGAGCTCGTCTACGACTTCTGCGTGCCGGGCTTCGAGAACTTCTGGGCCGGCGTCGGGGTCATGGTGCACAACACCTATGGCCCCAGGATGCGGGTGGACGACGGGCGGGCGGTCCCGGCGTTCTTCACCGCCGCGCTGCTCGACCGTCCGCTGCCGGTGCACGGCGACGGCTCCCAGACCCGGTCGCTGTGCTACGTCGACGACATGGTCGAAGGCCTCCTGCGGCTGCTGGTGTCGGACTACGCCGGCCCGGTCAACCTCGGCAACCCGCGGGAGGTCACCGTGCTGCAGCTGGCGGAGGCCGTCCAGACCGCCGTGGGCCGACATCCAGGAGTGCGGTTCCTGCCCCGCCCCCCCGACGATCCCAGCGTGCGCTGTCCCGACACCGGCCTGGCCGAGAAGCTCCTGGCATGGAAGGCGGAGGTCACCCTGGCGCAGGGTCTGGCGCGCACCGCCGGCTGGTTCCGCGACCGCCTCGGCCAGTCGGGTTGAGCCGGCCGGGGGCTTTGACTTTCAGGCCTCCAGCAGCCGTTCGAGCTCCTCGACCAGTCCCGGCGTGGCGTCGGCGCCCCGGGCCAGCGGCGAGTGCTGCTGCCAGCACGCCCGGTCGGCGGCGTCGGCGGTCAGCCGGTCCTCGCCGTAGGGATGGCGGCGCAACTCGGCCCGCAGCTCGTCATAGGCGGTGCCGCCGGCGCTTGTGGCGCGGGCGGCCAGCTCACGGCTGCGGTCGGCCAGGAGCCCCGCCCAGCGCAACCGGTTGTCACGCAGCCGGGGGCATTGGGCCGGCAGCGGGGCCAGGCCTGCCAGCTGTGCGGCCAGCCCGTCCATGTCGGCGCCCACCGCGCCGCGCATCGCCCGCAGCTGGCTCTGCGAGCCGGGCGTGTCCCCCCGGGCGACCACGGCGTCCATCGCCGCGTCGGCGTCGGCGAGCCCGGCC
>DASZOD010000127.1:0-2673 GCA_035550935.1 Egibacteraceae bacterium
ACCGGGACGGTCCCGGGGGGCACGGCGCGAGCCGTGAGCAGCGTCGTCGCCAAGCGCAGCGTCCCGACCATGCAGGGACGCGCCCAGGGGCCGCTGCGCGGCAGGTGCGAGGTGCTCGCCCAGGGCCGGGTCGGCGCCTACCACTCGCTGACCTTCGTCGCCCCGGAGATGGCCGACCGCACCCGGCCCGGCCAGTTCGTGTCGGTGGGCGTCGAGGGTGGCGGGACGGTGCTGCGCCGGCCGTTCTCGGTCTACGCCGTCAGCCGGCACGGCCCGTGGGCGGGCACGATCGAGATCGCCTTCGACGTGGTGGGCCCGGGCACCGCCTGGCTGTCGCAGCGGACCCGCCATGACGTCGTCGACCTGGTGGGGCCCCTGGGCCGGTCGTTCCCGCTGCCCCAGCAGCCGGTCCCGTGCCTGCTGGTGGGCGGCGGCTACGGCGCGGCGCCGCTGCTGTACCTGGCGAACCACCTCCAGCAGCGGGGTCTGCGGGTCGACCTGGTCATGGGCGCGGCCAACCAGCAGCGGCTGTTCAACGTCATCGAGGCCAAACGCCTGTCGGCCAGCGCCACGTTCACCACCGAGGACGGCTCGCTGGGCGTCCGCGGGCTGGTCACCGACGTCATGGAGGACGTCATCGAGTCGGCCGCCCCCGGGGTCGTCTACGCCTGCGGGCCGATGCCGATGCTGGCGGCCGTGGCGAAGGTCGCCCGACACCACCGCATCGCCTGCCAGGTCGCGGTGGAAGAGGCCATGGCCTGCGGCACCGGCGTGTGCTGGACCTGCGTCCTGCCGTACCGGCGCAACGACGGGGTATACAACCTGCGTGCCTGCGTCGAGGGTCCGGTGTTCAACGGGGCGCGGGTGGTGTGGGATGCGGTCGGTGCGGGCTCGTCGGGCGTCCCGGTCGCCGGCGGGGTCGACCGGGCCCAGGAGGAGTTCCGCCCGTGAGCCCGCCCGGTGGGCCCGCGGTGACAACGGTCCGGGCCGCCCCGGCCAAGCCGCGCACCGACGAGGTCGACCTGCGCGTCGAGCTGGGACCGTTGGTTCTGGCCAACCCGATCCTCACCGCCAGCGGCTGTTTCGGCAGCGGCCAGGAGCTGCAGCGCTTCTTCGACATCCGCCGTCTCGGCGCGATCGTGGTCAAGTCGCTGACGGTCGAGCCCCGCGCAGGCCTGCCGACTCCCAGGATGGCCGAGACCGCCAGCGGCATGCTCAACGCCATCGGCCTGCAGAACCCGGGGGTCGACCATTGGCTGGCTCACGACCTTCCCTGGCTGCACGCCCACCGGGTGCCCACGGTCGCCAGCATCGCCGGCAAGACGGTCGCGGAGTACCGTTTGCTGGCCGAGCGGCTCCGTGACGCTCCCGGGCTCGTCGCGATCGAGGCCAACATCTCCTGCCCCAACGTCGAGGACCGCGGCACGGTGTTCGCCTGCAGCGCGGACGCCACCCGGGAGGTCATCCACCACGTCGTGCGGCAGTCCGGCCTCCCGGTGTTCGCCAAGCTCACCCCTGACGTCACCGACGTCGTCGCGATCGCCGAGACCGCCGCCGCCGCAGGCGCCGCCGGCGTCAGCGTCATCAACACGCTGCTGGGCATGGCCATCGACGTGGAGACGATGCGCCCGAAGCTGGGCGGCGTCACCGGCGGGCTGAGCGGGCCGGCGATCAAGCCGGTTGCCATCCGCGCCGTGCACCAGATCCACCGGGCCCTGCCGGACCTGCCGATCATCGGCATGGGTGGGATCCGCAGCGTCGAGGACATCGTCGAGTTCGTCCTGGCCGGGGCCAGTGCCGTGGCGGTGGGAACGGCCAACTTCGCCAACCCGCTGGCGACCGTGGAGATGCTCGAGGCCCTGCCCGAGTGGCTGGCCGCGCGCGGGCACACGAGTATCGCGGCGCTGCGGGGCGCCGTCCGCATCCCGGGGTTGCTCCCGCCGGTCGGGGGGACCGCGTGACCGCGGCGACCACCTCGGGTCCGCTGGTCGTTGCGCTGGACACGCCAGACCTGCGGCGGCTGGCCGCGCTGGCGGCCGCCGTGGATCCCTACGCCGGCTTGCTGAAGGTCGGCTTGCAGGCGTACACCGCCCACGGGCCGGCGGCGGTGCAGGCAGCCGCCACGCGGCGACCGGTGTTCCTGGACCTCAAGCTGCACGACATCCCCAGCGTCGTGGCCGGCGCCGCGGAGGCGGCCGCACGGCTGGGGGTGCGGATGCTGACCGTGCACGCGTCGGGGGGCCCGGCGATGATCGCGGCGGCCGTGCGGGCAGCGCCGACGGTGACCATCCTGGCGGTCACGGTCCTGACCAGCCTCCACGATGCCGCCTTGGCGGCGGTGGGGCAGCCGCCAGCGGCCTCACAGGTCCAGCGGCTGGTCCGACTGGCCGCGGACGCCGGCGCAGGGGGGATCGTGTGCGCCCCTGAGGAGGTGCGCGCGGTACGGGCGGCTGCAGGCGGCGCTCTGACGGTGGTCGTGCCGGGCATCCGCCCCCACGGCTGGCAGCACCACGACCAGTCCCGCGTCGCCACCCCGCGGCAGGCGCTGTCGGCCGGGGCCGACCACATCGTCGTGGGCCGCCCCATCACCGACGCCCCAGACCCGGCGGCCGCGGCGGCCGCGATCCTGCGCGAAGCCCTGGGGGAGGCGCCGCCGGAGGGTGGGGTGTGGTC
>DASZOD010000128.1:0-9432 GCA_035550935.1 Egibacteraceae bacterium
GTCGATCTGGGCGCAGCCACGTCCCTGGCCCAACTGGCCGAGGTCATCGCCGGCGCCGAGGCGATCGTCGTCGGCAACACCGGCCCCGCCCACCTGGCCGCCGCGGTGGGCACCCCGGTGGTGTCGCTGTACGCCCCCACGGTCCCGGCGGCGCGCTGGCGTCCCTGGAAGGTGGCCCACCGGCTGCTGTACGCCGACGTGGTCTGCGCCGGCTGCCGGGCGCGGCAGTGCCCGGTCCCCGGCCACCCGTGCCTGGGCGGGGTGGGGGTCGCCGAGGTGCTCGAGGCGCTCGACGGCCTGCCCGCCGGGGCCGCCCGCAGGGAAACCCGGGCCTCATGAGAGTGCTGTTGTGGCACGTCCACGGGTCCTGGACGACGGCGTTCGTCCAGGGCCGCCACACGTACCTGGTGCCGGTCCTGCCCGGGCGCGGACCCGATGGACGTGGCCGGGCGCGCACCTGGGACTGGCCGGACTCGGTCGTGGAGGTGACCCCCGAGCAGGCCGCCGGCGCCGACGTCGACGCGATCGTCCTGCAGCGACCCGCCGAACTGGACGGGCTGGCGCAGCGCTGGCTGGGCGGGCGCCGGCCGGGACGCGACGTGCCCGCTGTCTACCTGGAGCACAGCGCGCCCCAGGGACGCGTCGACGACCTGCGCCACCCGGCTGCCGACCGCCCGGACCTGCTGCTGGTCCACGTCACCCACTTCAACGCGCTGTTCTGGGACGCCGGCTCGACCCGCACCCGCGTGGTCGAGCACGGCATCGTCGATCCCGGCCGGCGCTACACCGGGGAGCTGCCGCGGGCGGCGGCGGTCATCAACGAGCCGTCGCGGCGGGGCCGCGTGACCGGCACCGACCTGCTGGGCCGGTTCGCCCAAGCCGCGCCGCTCGACCTGTTCGGCATGCGGGTCCGCAGCGTCGCCATCCCGGGGGTGCGCCCCTTCGAGGACCTGCCGCAGCAGCGCCTGCACGAGGCGCTGCCCCGCCGGCGGGTGTACGTCCACCCGCTGCGCTGGACGTCGCTGGGACTGTCGCTGCTGGAAGCGATGCACCTGGGCATGCCGGTGGTGGCGCTGGCAACCACCGAGGCCTGCGAGGCCGTGCCCTCCGAGGCGGGGGTGACGTCGACCTGCCTCGACCGGCTCGTCGACGCCGTCCGCAGGTTCGTGGCGGACCCCGGCCTGGCCCAGGCCTACGGCGACAAGGCCCGGGCGGTGGCACTGCAGCGGTACGGGTTGGGGCGGTTCCTTGACGAATGGGACGAGGTTCTGGAGGAGGTGACCTCATGAGGGTCGCGATGGTGTCCGAGCACGCCAGCCCCCTGGCGCCGGTCGGCGAGGTCGACGCCGGGGGCCAGAACGTCCACGTCGGAGCGCTGGCCGTCGCGCTGGGACGCCGGGGGGTGCGGGTGACCATCCACACCCGCCGCGACGACCCAGGACTGCCGCGGCGGGTGCCGCTGGCCCCCAACGTCGTCGTGGACCACGTCGATGCCGGCCCCCCGCGCCCGCTGCCGAAGGACGCGCTGCTGCCCCACATGGACGCGTTCGCCACCGACCTGCGGCGCTGCTGGGCGCTCCAGCCGCCCGACGTCGTCCACGCCCACTACTGGATGTCGGGGCTGGCCGCGATGCGGGCCGCCGCGCCGTCGCACTTCCCGCTGGCCCAGACCTTCCACGCGCTGGGGACCGTCAAGCGCCGCCACCAGGGCGAAAGCGACACCAGCCCGCGTCAGCGCGTCCCGGTCGAGCGCTACATCGCCCGCACCGCCGACCGGGTGCTGGCCACCTGCAGAGACGAGGTGGCGGAGCTGGCCGGGCTCGGCGCCGACCCCACCCGGGTCACCGTCGTGCCCTGCGGCGTCGACCTCGACGCCTTCACGCCGGACGGTGCGACCGAGGCGCGGGCGCTGCGCCGACGCCTCGTGGTCGTCGGCCGACTGGTCGAACGCAAGGGCGTCGGCGACGTCATCGCCGCCCTGGCCGACCTGCCGGGCGTCGAGCTGGTGGTGGCCGGAGGCTCGGACGCCGCGCGGCTGGACGCCGACCCGGAGGTGGGCCGGCTCCGGGCGCTCGCCCGCCGGTTGGGCGTCGCCGAGCGCGTCCAGCTGCGCGGTCGCGTCCGCCGCCGCGACCTGCCCGGGTTGCTGCGCTCGGCCGACGCGGTGGTCTGTCCCGCCTGGTACGAGCCCTTCGGGATCGTGCCTCTGGAAGCGATGGCCTGCGGCGTCCCGGTGGTCGCAACCGCCGTCGGAGGGATGCTCGACACCGTGGTCGACGGCGTCACCGGCGTCCACGTGCCGCCGAGGCGGCCGCGGCGCCTGGCCCAGGCGCTGCGCGCGTTGCTTGGCGACGCTCGGCGGCGCGCCGCGATGGGGGTCGCCGGCAGGGCGCGGGTGTGTCGCTGGTACGGCTGGGACAGCGTCGCCGACGCGACCGGCCGGGCCTACGAGCAGCTCGTCGCCGCCCGCAGGCCCGACCGGCTGCCCGAGGCGGTGGCGAGGTGAACGGGCCCCCCACCGGACGTCGGCACCTGGCAGCGCTGTACGGCCCGCTGGCCGCGCTGGAGACCCAGACCGACCGCATCGACGGGTGGGGCGCGAAGCTGGCCCGGGTGCTGCTGGCCGGCGGCCGGCTGCTGGCCGCGGGCAACGGCGGCAGTGCCGCCCAGGCCCAGCACCTGACCGCCGAGCTGGTCGGTCGCTACCGCGACGACCGCCCCCCGCTGTCGGCCATCGCGCTGCACGCCGAGAGCTCGAGCTTCACCGCGATCAGCAACGACTACGGCGCCGACGAGGTGTTCGCCCGACAGGTCCGCGGGCACGGGCGCCCCGGAGACGTGTGCATGCTGCTGTCCACGTCCGGCCGCAGCACGAACCTGCTGGCCGCCGCGGCCGCCGCCCGACACCACGGCTTGAGCACCTGGGCGCTGACGGGAGCGCGACCCAACCCGCTGGCCGATCTGTGCGACGAGACCGTCGACGTCGTAGCGGCCGCCACGGCCACCGTCCAGGAGGTCCACCTGGTGGTCGTGCACCTGCTGTGCGCCGCGGTCGACGTCGAGATCGCCCGCACCCTCGTGGAGGCGGTGCGGTGAGCGACTGGGGTCGGCCGAGACGCGGCGGGCGCCTGCTGGTGGTCGGCGACACGCTGTTGGACCGCGACCTCGACGGCAGGGTCGAGCGCCTCTGCCCGGACGCGCCGGTGCCGGTCGTCGACGACCCGGTCGCTGCAGACCGTCCCGGCGGCGCGGGGCTGGCGGCGCTGCTGGCCGCCGCCGACGACCTGGAGGTCACGCTGGTCACCGCCCTGGCCGACGACGACGCGGGGCGGCGACTGACCGAGCTGCTGGGCCAGGCCGGGGTCGAGGTGGCCGCAGCGACGTTGCATGGGCCCACGCCCCGCAAGGTCCGGGTGCGCGGCGACGGCCGGCCGCTGCCCGACGCCGGCTGGAGGCGGACCCCGCTGCGGTCCTCGTGTCCGACTACGGGCGCGGCATGGCCGCCCAGCCGGAGGTCCGCGGCGTCCTGGAGAGGCTGGCGGCCCGCCGGCCGGTGGTCTGGGACCCCCACCCCAGGGGCGCCGAACCGGTGGCCGGCGTGCGGCTGGCGACCCCCAACCGCGCCGAGGCCGCCGGCCTGGTCGCTGACGTCGCCGGCGACGGCCTGCCGGCGGTCACCGCCTGGGCCCACGCGCTGCTGGCGCGCTGGTCGACCAGCGGGGTCGCGGTCACCCTGGGCGCCCGCGGTGCTCTGCTCGTCGCCGCCGACGGGACGCCCCTGCTGGTGCCCGCCCCGGCGGGCGCCGGCGGGGACGCCTGCGGCGCCGGCGACCGCTTCGCCGCTCGGGCCGCGTCCGCTCTGGCCCGAGGCCTGCTGGTGTCGGAGGCGGTTGTGGAGGCCGTGGAGGCCGCGTCGGCGTTCGTGGCCGCGGGCGGAGCGGGCGCCATCGCGGGTGGCGTCGCTCGGCCCACGACCGCCGCCGCCAACGGCCCAGCGGGGCGCGCCCGGCCGTCGGCGCTGGCGCTGGCCGAGCAGGTCCGCGCCGCCCGCGGCACCGTCGTGGCGACCGGAGGCTGCTTCGACCTGCTGCACGCCGGGCATGTCCAGACGCTGGCGGCGGCCCGGCGTCTTGGCGACTGTCTCATCGTATGCCTGAACTCCGACGCGTCGGTCCGCCGGCTCAAGGGGCCCGACCGCCCGCTGGTGCCCCAGAACGACCGCGCAGCGGTGCTCGACGCGCTGGCGTGCGTCGACGCGGTAGCGGTCTTCGACGAGGACACCCCCACGCAGATCCTCCACCGGCTGCGCCCCGACGTGTGGGTCAAAGGCGCCGACTACGCCGTCGGGGACCTGCCGGAAGCGGCGCTGGTGGCCTCCTGGGCCGGCCAGACCGTGGTCCTGCCGTACCTGCCCGGACGCTCCACCACCCGACTGATCCAGGAGGCAACCCACCGTGACCCCCGCTGAACGTCCGCTGGGCACCGTGCTCGTCACCGGCGGCGCGTCCGGACTGGGCGCCGCCGTCGCCACCGCCGTCACCAAGGCCGGGGGCACCGCGGTCGTGCTCGACCGGGTGGCTCCGCCGGCTGACCTCGACCACACCCTCGTCGACCTCGCCGACACGCGCGCCGCGGAGGCCGCCTGCCGGCGGGCGGCCGAGCGCCACGGCGGTCTGCAGGGCGTGGTGACGGCTGCGGGGATCGACGCCTGCGGCAAGCTGGCCGACGTGCCCACGGCGGACTGGGAGCGGGTGGTCGCCGTGAACCTGCTGGGGACCGCCGCCGTCGTCCGCGCCGCGCTGCCCTTCCTGGAGCGCACCCGCGGCACGGTCGTCACGATCGGCTCGACACTGGGCCTGCGGGCCCTGCCCGACGCGACCGCGTACTGCGCCAGCAAGTTCGGCATCGTCGGGTTCACCCGCGCGCTGGCCGCCGAGACCGCCGGGCGGGTCGGGGTGACGCTGCTCGTCCCCGGCGGGATGCGCACGGCCTTCTTCGACGGGCGGCCGGCCCAGTACCGCCCGGCACCCGACGCCCAGCTCAACCATCCCGACGACGTCGCCGAGGCGGTGCTGTTCGCGCTGCGCCAGCCCGTCGGCTGCGAGGTCCGCGAGCTCGTCGTCGCGCCGTCGACCGAGACCTCGTGGCCGTAACCGCCGGCACAGCGCCACCCCGACTCGTCGTCCTGCGGGCGCTGGGGCTGGGCGACCTGCTGACCGCCGTGCCGGCACTGCGCGCGCTGGCCGACGCGTTCCCGAGACACGTGCGACTGCTGGCCGCCCCCCGGTCGCTGGCGGGGCTGGCCGCACGGATCGGCGCGGTGCACGGGGTGGTGGACACCGACCTGCGCCGCGGGCCGGCTCCGGCGCCGGCCGTGGCCTTACACGAGGGTCTGCGTGACGCCGCGCTCGCGGTCAACCTGCACGGGCGCGGCCCGCAGAGCCACCGGCTGCTGCTGGCGACCCGCCCGCGACGCCTGGTCGCCTTCGCCCACCCCGAGGTGGAGGCCGCTCAGGCCGGACCGGCCTGGGCGGACGACGAGCACGAGGTGTCCCGCTGGTGCCGGCTGCTGGAAGCCCACGGCATCGGCACCGACCCGGGGCGGCTCGACATCGCCGTGGACGCCGATCCGGCCGCCCGCGGCGCCACGGTCATCCATCCCGGCGCGGCCAGCCCCGCCCGCCGTTGGCCGGCCGACCGCTGGTCGGCGGTGGCCCGCAGCGAGGCCGCGGCCGGGCGTCGGGTGCTCGTCACCGGCTCGACCGACGAAGCCGGCCTGGCCCGCCGAGTCGCGGCGGGGGCACCGCTGGCCGACGACGCGGTCCTGGCCGGGCGCACCAGCGTCCTGGAGCTGGCCGGCGTCGTGGCCGGCGCCGAGCGGGTCGCCTGCGCCGACACCGGGGTCGCACACCTTGCCACCGCCGTGGGAACGCCTTCGGTGGTGCTGTTCGGCCCCACGCCGCCGTCGCGCTGGGGGCCGCCCGCAGACCGGCCCTGGCACCGGGTGCTGTGGGCCGGCAGCCGCGGTGACCCCCACGACGGGCGCCCCGATGCGGGGCTGCTGGGCATCACCGTGGCCGACGTCGTCCAGGCCCTGGCCCACCTGCCCGCTCCAGTGCGACGATAGGAGCCTTGGCCCGCTCTCGGATCGGTGGCCGATGCTGCTCGTCGTTCTCGGCTTCGCCATCCTCGCCACGGTCATGGTCGACGCCTTGCTGACCACCGTCGCCGTCAGCACCGTCGCCGGGCCGCTGACGGGGAACCTGACCCACGGGTTGTGGACGCTGGCGCTGCGCCGGCGGTCCCACCGCTTCCTGCGGATGGCGGGCCCGGTGATCGCGCTGACGGCCGTGGCGGTCTGGTTCGCGGCGTTGTGGCTGGGCTGGTCGCTGGTGTTCCTGGCCGACACCGACGCCGTCGTATCGGCGACCAGCGGCCGGCCCGCCGGGGGGTGGGACCGCGTCTATTTCGCCGGCTCCACGCTGTTCACGCTGGGCGGCGGCGAGTTCATACCCCAGGGAGTGGTGTGGCAGATGCTGGCGATCGTCGCGCTGGTCAACGGGTTGACCATGGTGACGTTGTGGATCACCTACCTGATCCCGGTGACCGGGGCGACGACCGGCAAGCGACGCCTGGCCGCCTCCATCGCGAGCCTGGGGGAGCGTCCGGACGCGATCCTGATGAGCTCCTGGGACGGTCGCGGGTTCGCCCCTCTCGAACCGTACCTCGTCTCGCTGACGCCGATGGTGGCGGAGCTGGCCGAGCAGCACCTGGCCTACCCGGTGCTGCACTACTTCCACAGCGCCCACCGCTACACCGCGGCGGCACCGATGATGGCGTCGCTGGACGAGGCTCTCACCATGCTGGAGTTCGGCGTCGCCCCCCGCCATCGTCCTGCACAGTTCGCCTTCCATCCGCTGCGCGACGCGGTCTCGCACTTCCTGGACACGCTGTTCTCGGCGTTCATCATCCCCGAGACAGACCCACCGGCGGCGCCCTCGCTGCAACGACTGCGCGATACCGGGATCCCGACGGTCGACGACGAGGAGTTCGAGGCCGCGGTCAGCAAGCTCGGCCAGCGCAGGCGGCTGCTGCACGCCCTGGTCGACAACGACGGCTGGTCCTGGGACGACCTGTGGACGACGACGCACCGTGACCACGACAACCCGGCGGGGACCGGCATGACCGCGTGACCCTCCGACAACACGGTGGCACGCGGCCGTCAGCGGCGGACGAGCTTGAAGAACCTGCTGGTGTCGCCGTCGGCGGTCTGCTCCTGGTAGAGGAAAGCCAGCTGCTCGGCTTCGAACTTGCGGAAGAACTCGTCCCAGGTCAGGTCAGTCAGGTCGCGGTCGTGGCGGGCATCCTGGCCGGGGAAGTGGATCGTCAGGACACCGGGCTCTCCCGCCTCCACGGTGTCGGCCACGCTGGCTGGGCGGCCGTCGCGCTCGTCGGCCCAGCGACGGATGGTGTCGTGATCGGTCGTCTTCTTCGTCAACTCGGACACCGCGCACTCCTGCCCGTGGGCACTTGGGAGGCTGGGCTACCCGACGGGGGACCGGCTCACACCGGGCGCGACCGGCGAGGCGGCGTGGAAGCGATGTTCGTCAGCGGCAGGCCAGTCAGGCGTCGGCAAGGACCACCTGGTGAGCGGCGCGGTTCTCGATCGCCGACGGGTCGGAGCCGCAGCCCGGGCAGGTCGGCGCAGGTGCGGTCTTGTCGAACCAGCGCTCGCAGTAGAACCAGCGGTTGCAGGCGCGGCACAGTCCCCAGATCTCGGCGGCCATGAGCCCCCTCCTCTGTCAGCAGCACCTGGTCGGCGGGCGCAGGGCGCCCGCGAAGTCCTGGAGACGACCGGCGGCGCAGTCGGGTGCTGAAGCTCCGGGCACACTGTCGGGCGCCAGCCGGCCCCTGTCAAGGGCCAACGGTGTTCCGTTCAGGCGAGTACCGCAGCGGACTCTGCCCCCGTCCGGGACGCCTCACGCTCATCCCACTCAGCCAGCCAGCGCCACAGGCCCGGCGCCGCCAGCGGCGCGGTCAGCAGGTAGCCCTGGACGACGTCGCAGCCCAGTGCTCGCAGCTGGTGCCAGGTCACCTCCTCCTCCACGCCCTCGGCGACGACCCGCAACCCGAAGCTGTGCGCGAGGTCGATGATCGACCGCACGATCCTGGCGTCGCCGGGGTCCGCCGCCATGGTGGTAACGAACGACCGGTCGACCTTGAGCTCGTCCGCGGGCAGGAGCTTGAGGTACGACAGCGACGAATAACCGGTGCCGAAGTCGTCGATCGACACCTGCACCCCCAGGTCTCGCAGCCTCGACAAGACCGCGACGGCCGGCGTGTGGTCGGCGACGATGCCGCCCTCGGTCACCTCGAGCGTCAGCGCACCGGCGGGGACGTTGTAGCGGCCCAGCAGGTCGGCCACATCGTCGGGCAGGTCGCTGTCGAGGAGGTCGCGCACCGAAAGGTTGACCGCCATGTCCAGCTCCCGTCCGGCCAGGCGCCACGCCTCACGCTGGGCGAGCGCGGTCCGCAAGACGAACCGGGTCAGCCGGCGGATCAGATCGCTGCGCTCAGCAACGCGGATGAACTCGTCGGGCGCGACGTGTCCGTGCACGGGGTGGTGCCAGCGCAGCAGCGCCTCGACGCCGACCACCGTGCCTGCGACAAGCTCGACCTTCGGCTGGAAGGAGACGGTCAGTGCCTCGGTGCCGATCGCCTCACGCAGTTCGGCGGCAAGCCTCAGCGGGCGCGGGCGGGGCGCGTCGCGCCGGGGATCGTGGAGCGCCACCCCGCTGCCGGCGGCCTTCGCCGCGCGCAAGGCGATGCCGGCGTGGCGCACCGCGGCAGCGGCCGCGACGACCACGGGCAGACCCAGGCCGAAGGCGTTCCATTCCCCCCGGCCGGGCAGCAGGCCGGCCGCTGCGGCGCCCGTGGCAGCCGCGACCACAAGGCCGGTCAGGCTGTCACCCACCCGCACCCGAGAGTCCCGCGCATCCCGAGCTGTCTTCACAGTCAGTGAGTTTTCAATTTCTGAGCGATCGCTTCATGACACGTTGGAACCATCTTGTGGCGCGCGATGGACTGGTCAGCCCCCGCATACAGGGGCATCCATGCACAGGACCCCCGAAGCGGCCGAGCTTGCTCTGCGCCGGACCGTCGGCGCGAGCCGCTAGGCAGAAGGCGCGCTGCCCTGCAGGACGTCCTCGAGCAGACGGCGGACGATCACCCGCAACGCCAGCGTCTCATCAGCGCCTTCGAAGATCGACAGCACCCGGGCGTCGACGAAGTAGCGGCTCACGGCGTACTCCTCGGCGTAGCCCATGCCGCCATGGATCTGCTGAGCCTCACGGGTGATCCACTCGGCGGCGAGGCACGACAGCGACTTCACCATGCTGGCTTCCAGCTGTCCGCCCTGGCCCACACCCGATC
>DASZOD010000129.1:0-4345 GCA_035550935.1 Egibacteraceae bacterium
AGCGCTGGCGCTCGACGGCGCTGCGGTCCGCAACCGGGCCGCCGGCGATCGACGCGGGACGGGTGTTCGGCGCTGCCCGGGCCGATCAGACGGTCGTGGCCCTGGACGCCGCGACCGGCGCGCTGGTGTGGTCGGCCGGCGACACCCGGGGGCTGGGCGGCCAGGTGCGCGCCGCAGGTGGCCTCGTCGCCGCGGTCGTGGGAGAGGCCGTGCAGCCGACCAGCGGCGCGCCACGGCAGTTCCGCGGAGCCCTGCTGGGGCTCGACGCCGCGACCGGCGCGCTGCGCTGGCGGCATCCGGTGCCCGAGTACCCACGCATGCTCGTGGCCGGGGACCCGCTGGTGGTCGCCTACGAGGCCACGGTCGCCGCGCTCGACCCCGCCAGCGGCGCGATCCGCTGGGGACCGGTCGCGCCGAGCCCGGGCGCGGTGGGCCGCCTGATCTCGGCCGGTGACGCCCTGTACGTGACCAGCGACGGGGGGGTGCAGGCGTTGGACGCCGCGGACGGCACCCTGCGCTGGAGCACCGGGGGGCTGGCGCCGCTGGCGCTGGCCGTCAGCGACGACCTGGTGCTGGTCGGCGGCGCCGACGCCACCGTGCGCGCCCTGGACGCCCTCACCGGCGCGGCGCGCTGGCAGACGCCCGTGGGGATGCCGGTGGGTCGCCTCGGCGTCGGTGCCGGGTTGCTCCTGGCCGGCACCTGGGACGGCGTGGTGGCCCTGGACCCCGAGACCGGCCTGGTGCGCTGGTTCTGGCACCATCCCCAGGACCTCCGGGCCCAGCCGGTCGCCCGCCGGTAGCCGCGGCCGCCCAGCGCGCCGGTCAGAGGGCTGCGCTGCCGTGATCCTCAAGCCTCCCAACGCCGGCAGCGTGGTCCGTCACCGGTCGGGAGGTCACGGAGACGACGTCATGCGCCTGTATGGCGGGGGATGCTGGCACCCTTACCTGAGGACCGGAGGGCGCGCAGCGCCCGCAGGCAAACCCCTTGGCTGGGACCGCAGCTGCGCTGCTCCGCGACGCTGACCGCAAACTGTGCGAGCCGCCGGGAGCGGTCCCGGCCCGCGCTTTAGGCTGGCGGCCGGGTGGGTTGCACGCCGTCCCGGCGCACCACCACCACGCCTTCGAGGAAGGCTCCGTTGGGCACCTCGGCCTCGCGGTCGCCGACGGCGAGGCGGACGCTGGCGTGGCCCAGGGCCAGGACCCGCCCGCGTAGGCCTCCGACCTCGACCTCGTCGCCGACGGCGACGATCTGGGCCACGTGGCGGCCGGCGACCACCTCGGCGACGAGGTCCTGGGCGCCCAGCCCCAACGCGAGCGCAGAGGACAGCACCGCTCCGCCCACCAACAGCAGCACCAGCCACTGCACCAGGTCGGTCTCCACCCCCACCTGGTCGGCCGCCAGCAGCACCGCCAGGCCCACCACGGTCCAGTAGCCCAGGGGCGCCACGACATCCGCGGCGGCCGGGCTGACCCGCGTCAGGACGCCGCGTAACAGCCCGCGCAAGGCGGTGGCCACGGCGACGCCCAGGACGACCAGCAGGAGCGCCAGGAGCAGGTCAGGCAGGGCCCGGAACAGCCGGGCGCCGGCCAGCGCGAGACCGGCCTCCGTGGCGCCGGGGTCCAGCAGCCGGGCCAGCGCGACCGCGGCGGCGATGGTGAGCACGGCCCACGCCGACAAGGTCGCGTAGCGCACCGCCCGCGCCTGGTCCCGCAGCAGCCGGCGGGTGACGACCTGCACCAGCGCGCCGACCGCCGCGGCGACCACCGCGCCCAGCAGGAAGATGCCGGCGGCCGCCAGCCACGGCTCGCCGGAGCGGAACAGCTCAGCCACGGTCGTCTCCTTCCGGTCGGCTCGGCGCCCGCCGGGGACTCCCGGCAACGTAGCCGGGCACGGCCCGGGCCACCCGGGCGGCCGCCCCCAGCACGGTGCGTGCCAGCAGCACGGCGTCGCGCTCGAGGCGGATGCGTCCCACGGCCCGGCGGGTGAGCGACTCTGGGGTGGCCACCGCGGCCTCACGCAGGGCGTCGGCCACCTGGTCGCTGGACGCCAACCCGGCCACCACCGCCGTGCACGCCGGGCAGACCGGCACGTGGGCGTCGAGGTCGATGTCGTCGTGGGCGACGCCGTCCATGGCCCAGGCGGCGGCGTCTTCGGGCGCGACGCCGCGCGGGCAGCCCGGCGGCGGCTGTGCGGTCTCGCTCACCGCGTCACCTCCTGTGCGGCTCGGTCGTAGCGTGCCAGGGCCGCCGACAGCTCGGCGCGTGCCCGGAACAGCCGGCTCTTGACGGCCGGCACGGTTAGGCCGAGCACCTGCGCCAGCTGCTCGTAGGACAGCCCCTCGATCTCGCGCAGGGTCCAGCATGCGCGCTGCTCGGGCGTGAGCCGGGTCAGCGCGGCCACGGCGACGGCCAGCCGTTCGCGCGCTTCCACCCGCCGCGCCGGGTCCTGGTCCGGGCCCGGCGGCTCGGGCGGCTCGGCGGTGGCGTCCTCGCGCCGGCGGGCCATCCGGTTGAGCGCGAGGTTGGTGACGATCCGGTACAGCCAGGTCGCGAACGACGACTCGCCGCGGAAGGCGGCAAGCGAGCGCCACGCCCGCACCAACGCCTCCTGCGCCACGTCCTCGGCGTCGGCGGCGTTCAGGCAGATGCGCAGGGCCACCCGGTACGCGGCGTCGCGGTGACGCCCAACGAGGACCTCAAGCGCGGGGACGTCGCCGCGGTCCCGGGCGCGCGCGACCAGCTCGTCGTCGGGCAACTCGTGCAGGCTGGCTTGCGAGACAAGGCTCCTCGACCCGGTTTGCTGGCTGAACGCTACCGTCCCGGGAAAGCCTCGGGCGACGGGCACGGCGGCCTCAGTTCCCACCTCCGGCGACAGCCAACGCTGCATGTGGACTCAAGGTGGCGCGCTGATGGCCATACGCAGGTGCGACCGGCGACCGCTGGTGGCCTATGTTGGACCCATGGAAACCAGTGAGGTCCTGTTGGACGCGTTCGAACGGATCCGTCAGGGCGTGCGTCGTGTGACCGAGGGTCTCGACGCCGAGGCGCTCGCCTTTCGTCCCGATCCCGACGCCAACTCCATCGCATGGCTGGTCTGGCACGCTACCCGGGTGCAGGACGATCATGTCTCGGAGATCGCGGGCCGGGGCCAGGCATGGGTAGCCGACGGTTGGGCGGATCGGTTCGACCTGCCCGCTGATCCCGCGTACACGGGATACGGCCACACCTCCCAGCAGGTGGGTGCCGTGCGCGCCGACGGACCAGACCTGCTGGTCGGCTACCACGAGGCCGTTGCGCAACGCACCTTCGAGTATCTGGAAACGATCGACGCTGCCGAGCTCGATCGGATCATCGACGACCGCTGGGACCCGCCGGTGTCGGTTGGCGTACGCCTGGTCAGTGTGATCGATGACCAGATACAGCACGTCGGCCAAGCAGGCTACGTCCGCGGCATGCTTGAGCGTATGGAGCCTCCGAGGACCCGGACCACGAGCTGAGCACTGAGCCTGACAGAAGGGTCGGGGCTTCGAACCCCTCCCGTCGCGCCCTCTGAACCCGCTGCCCTGCGGCTTTCTGCTCCCGGAAGGCTCCGGCTTGTTATCCATGCCTCGGATTTGCCAGCAACCTGGAGCATGACCAGGAGCGTCGGGGTCGCGCTGCTCGATCGAGGGGCGGCCATTCTTTCGGATTCCTCGGACCATGCTCAACCGCCACGCTACCTACGCCATCGCCCACTGCCTCGCCGGCGGCACCGTAAAGTAAAGGTCGCGCCGGGGACCATAGTCCCTGGGAGCGAAAGGCTCTGCTCGGGCGGGTTCGCGGGGCGATGGCTCGCGCCCTCACCCGAGGCTGGGCGGTGTGTCATACATGTTATTGTAGACGTATGACGATTTTGAGTTTTCGCATCGACGACGACATTGCCCGCCAGGTGCAGGCATGGGCAGACCGGCTCCGCTCGCCAGAAGCTATGGTACCGGTTCGGATCTTCGGGAGAGGAGACGGGGATGGCATTGATCGAGCACACGACCTCGCAGCGGATGCCCCGGGAGGCGGCCGCTGAGCGGCTGCGCCAGCTGGCCGACGAACTCGCCCGTCAGAACGAGGTCTCCTTCGTCCGCGACGGCCGCCAGTTCACGGTAGCGGTGCCCGACGAGGTCGTCTTCAAGCTGGAGGTCGAGGTCGGGGAGGAGAGCGAGCTCGAGGTCGAGCTCACCTGGTGACCTCCACGCCGCGGTCGCATCGGCAACGGCCCTCCGGGCCACGGCGCGCGATGTGGCGCGGGCACGCGCTGGCTGATCCGGACGAAGCTGCTGTGGCCGTAGAACGCGCACTCCGTATGCGCCGC
>DASZOD010000130.1:0-6280 GCA_035550935.1 Egibacteraceae bacterium
GGCGTCGCCCACGGCGGCGCGACCGCCGACCACGACAATGTCGCCCGCGCCCAGGCGGGCGAGTTCCTCGGTGGCCTGACCGGGCAGCACAGCAGGGTCACTGAGCAGCACCGGCGCGCCGAGCGCCGCGGCCAGCGGCGCGGCCGCCACCGCGTCGGCGTAGCCCGCGGCGGTGGTGACGACGGCGGTGTCGGAGCCGTCGGGCCACGCGGCGCGGCTGGCCGCGACTGCGGTCGCGATCCGCTGGGGGCCGGCCACCCGGGTGACGCCACCCTGGACCGACGACGCGGCGATCGGTCCCGGCACGACCGTCAGCGCGAACGTCAGCGCGAGCCCGGCCGCCCAGGCCCGCCACCGCTGTCCTCGGCCACGGTGCCTCACCGGCCGCAGCGTAGCCCCGCCGTGGCGGCACCGGCGTCAAAGGCCACGGCGCTGCAACGGTCGGTCCGGGGGCCGCAGGTGGGCCGGCCCGTCGAGTGCAAGGATGGGAACTGATGCGGACGGGCAAGTGGCTAGCGGCCTGGGGGGGCGGGCTGCTGGCGGCGGCGCTGGTCGGGCTCGTCGGCCTGGCTCCGGCCACCGGTGCCGAGCGCCAGCCCAGCGTCCTGAGCACCCGGGCCGACGGTCCCATCACCCCAATCATCGCCGACCACCTCACCGACGCGGTCGCGGCGGCCGCCGACGGCGGGCACGGCGCGCTGCTGGTCGAGCTCGACACGCCCGGCGGTCTTGACACAGCGATGCGCCGCATCGTGCAGGACTTCCTGGCCGCGCCCGTCCCGGTCGTGGTCTACGTGTCGCCGGCGGGAGCGCGCGCCGCCTCGGCCGGGGCGGTCATCGCCTTCTCCGCGCACGTGGCGGCCATGGCCCCGGGCACGAACATCGGCGCCGCCACCCCCGTCGACCTGGAGGGCGGCCAGGTGCTCGACAAGGTCGTGGAGGACGCCGCGGCCTACGTCGCCGCGGTCGCCGAGGAACGCGATCGCAACGTCGACTTCGCGGTCGACGCCGTCCGCGAGGGACGCTCGGCTCCAGCCAGCGAAGCGGTCGAGATCGGTGTCGCCGATCTGATGGCGGCCGGCCGCGGCGAACTGCTCGACGCCCTCGACGGGCGCACCGTGGCGCTGGCGTCCGGCGACGAGGTGAGACTGCGCACCGCAGGCGCCGCCGTGGTCGACTACGAGATGTCGCCGACCCGGCGGTTGCTGCAGACGCTGGCTGACCCCAACCTGGCGTTCCTGCTGCTGTCGCTGGGCACCCTGGCGGTCCTCTACGAGTTGGCTAATCCCGGCGCCGGGATCGGCGGGGCACTCGGCGCCGTCATGCTCGTGCTGGCGTTCGTCTCCCTTTCGGTGCTGCCGGTCAACCTTGCCGGTGTGCTGCTGCTCGTGCTCGCCATCGCGCTGTTCATCGCCGAACTGTTCGTCCCCGGCGTCGGAGCGCTGGCCGGTGGCGGCGCGCTGACGCTCGCGTTCGCCGGGCTGCTGCTGTTCCAGCGCCCCACCGGAGTCGTCGTCGACCCCGCGTACCTGCTGCCGGTGCCGGCCGCCCTCGCCGTCGCCGCAGCGGTGATCGGACGGGCCGCCTGGCGCAGCCGCCGGGCGCCCCCGCTGCCGGGCTCCGGCGACGCGCTGGTCGGCGCCCACGGCACGGTCCGCCACGCCGAGGAAGATGCCGGCCAGGTGTTCGTCAGCGGCGCCCTATGGAAGGCGCGCAGCCGCACCGGCCAGGCCCTGACCGTTGGCCGCGCCGTCCGCGTCATCGACCGCGAGGGCCTGACGCTCGTGGTGGAGCACGACGAGCCCGGCGGCCAGCCGCCGCCACCGCAGCAACCCCGGGGACAGGATGGCGATGAGGCGATCGGGCCACGTACCCGGCGCCGGGTACGCCGCAGGCACTGATCAGGCGCTGCGAAGGCGCCTGCCGGCAACGGCGCCACCGTCTCCATCGTGGGTCCGACGGCAGCGGCTGTGCCGGGAACACAGCAGCCCCCTGCTGACGGCACGGTTGCTGGAGGCCACCTGCGCGGGCATGCGCGCCTGCTACGAGGTCAGCCGCTCGATCAGCTCGACCTGCCTGCGCGCCGGCTCGGCCGCGCGTCGGTACAGCTCCGCCTGCTTGCGCAGCAGCTCGGCTGCCCGCTGGAACAGCTGCGCCTGTTCCTGCATGCGGTCGGCGGCCTCGTTCAGGAATGCCCGCTGGCTCTGCAGCGGCTCGACGAACAGCTCGCGCAGCAGCTCGACGTGCGCCTGCTGTTGGCGCTCGATGGCCTGCTGGAAGAACTCGGCCTGCTGGCGCAGCGGCTCAATCACCTGTCCCAGCAGCTGGGACTGGCCCACCAGCGGCTCGAGGGCCCGCCGCCACTGGTCCATCTGCTGGCGCAGCAGGCCCAGGGGGTCGAGCACACTGGGCTCGTTGCTCATGGCTGTCTCCCGCTGCCGGCTGAGGGCTGTCCGACACGAGCGAGGAACCTCATCGCGCCCCCCGTCACGACGCCTGCTGCGAGGCCGGGGGCCGCGCCACCGACAGTCCGGGCCACTGCGGCCGGTCGAGGTCGGGGCGGGACAGGTACTCCACCACGCTGCGGATCACCGGGGCCGACACCAGCATCGACAGGTGGCCGATGTCGCGCACCCGCACGTTGCTGGCCTGCAGGGCCGGGTGGGTGAGCTTGGCGCTGGAGGCGGGCAGCACCCAGGCGTCGAGGTCCGAGTAGTAGGAGATGTAGCGCACGGCGCTGGGTCGCGCGCCTGCCCGGAGGCGCTCCAGGAACGGCGAGCGGTAGGTCATCTGCGCCGCCGCCGGCCCCACCCCCAGATGCGAGGTGTAGGTCCCGGCGTGGGGGGTGCCGAGCGTGACGACCGTGTCAACCCATTCCTCCCCGCCGAGCTCCTGGAGGTAGTAGCGGGCGACGATGCCGCCCATGGAGTGGCCGACGATCATGCACTTCGGCTGGCCCGAGGCCGCCAGCGCCCGCGTCACCTCGGTCGCCAGCATCGCGGCGAGAGCCTCCAGCGGATGGGTGAACTGGGGATAGTTGAAGGCGCGGACGTGCTGGAAACCGGCCGTCCTCAGCCCCTGGCGTAGCGCGAAGAAGGCGCTGCGGTTCATGACGTAGCCGTGGACGAGGATGATCGGCGCGCGGGCGACAGCGGGGTCGGGCGCCTCGCCGACGGCGGTCACCGCCTGTTCGGCGCCCAGGACATCCTGCATGGTCTCGACCGAGAACATCCCCAGGGGGTAGGCCGTGGCGTGCACGGCGGCGTGGAGCATCTCCAAACCGGTCCCCACGTACGTCGCTGGCCGCAGCAGGCCCCTCAGGACCGAGCTCGCCTGACGTTGCAGCAACGCGACCCCCTCCTGCAGACCGTAGCGGCCGCGCCCGGTCACCAGCCCGCTCCTGCCTGCCGCCGCACCCACCACCGGCGGCGTCCGCCGGCGTCGACCGCCGGCGCGGGGTGCACCGGTTGCGACAATTGTGTAAATCTTGGGTTACACCGGTAGGCACCGAGGTAGGGAGGCGGTAGAGTTCTCGTCCATCCCGGCAGGCTCGGGCAGTCTGGAGGAGTAGGTTCTCGGGAGTTCGCCACTACGGTGGTCGTAGCCTGCGGCACGGTGGCCGAAACGCGGGCCAGGGCTCCCCGGGGGAATGGTGAGAGGGAGGCATGGACCACGTCGACCACGAGACCCTCGCCAAGCTGGCGCTGCGAGTGGAAGAGGACCTCCACCACGCCTGCGGGTGGGAGCAGCCTCCCCGGCTGTACGCGCTGTGGGGCACGGTGGACGATCCCAACCTCCGTCTGGTGTGCGAGCTCGCGTCCGACTCGCCTGCAATGCTAAAGCCTGTAGCCGGCGAGCGGCTGCAAGGGCGCGGCAAGCCGTTCGGGCTCGTCCTCGTGCTGGAGGGCTACTGCTACCCCAAGGATCTGCACGAGCAGGCCTGGGTCCCGGGCGCCGTCGAGGCGCTGTGGGGGTTCCTGCCTCCGGTATGGCATCCCCGGCGGGTGTGGGAACGTGGCCTGACGCTGGTCATGCACGACGGGACCGCCTGCACGGTCCGGCGACAAGTCGGCGGCGAGCCCGAGGCCCTGCGCGGGTACGACCTGACCAGGGACGGCTGCGCGGTCGACGCGATGCGCGAACTCGTCGCCGCCTGACCAGCTCGTAAATCCTCCACCAGGGCGGCCGACGGCATCCAGCCGGTCCCATTTTGCATCCGCCGCGACCCAGGATTCATCCCCTCGAAACAGCGCAGTAGCCGTGCGCCAACACCGCCGTGGGAAGGTCGCCGCCGCTGCGGTAACGCTCTCGTCGCCCAGGCTCGCGCGGCCGGGCGCGGGCCGTGTCCTCAGACGCGACCCGGAGCTCACGACCGCTGACGCGTCTGGCCGGTCAGCCGCCGCGCAGCGCCTCGATCAGCTCGGCCTTGGTCATCTGGGTGCGCCCCGGCACGTCGCGGTCCTGGGCCAGCTCGACCAGCTGCTGCTTGGTCATCTCCTCCAGCCGGGGTTCGGCCTCGGCGGCGGTGGCGCCGGCCTCAGCAGGCCCTGCGCCAGCGGCCGCTGGCTCCTCGGGGGCGGGGGCGGCTTCCAGCTGGCGCTGCAGGCCTTCCATCTGGCGCACCAGCGGCTCGTAGAGGTCCTGGACGCTGTCGCGGAAGCGTTCCATCTGCGTCTCGAAGGCCTCCTGCAGGACGGACTGGAACGCCTCCATCTGGTCGCGCAGCGGCTCCAGCGCCTCGCGGATCTCGCTCTGGAAGCGCTGAGCGTCGCGCAGCTGCTCCTCCACGCGGGCCGTCTGGCGCTCGAACTCCTCAACGACGCGTGACTGGAACTGCTCCAGTTGCTCGCGGACCGGGGCGAAGGTCTCCTCGAGCTTCGCCTGCAGCTGCTCGGCGTCGCGCAGGCCGGCCTGCAGCTGTTCCATCTGCTGGCGCATGGGTTCCCACAGGCGTTCCCACTCCTGTCCGAACTCGGCGGCCTGGGCTTCGGCGTCCTGCACCCCCTTGCCCGGCGTCCACGGCCAGCGCTGGATCAGCGGCTTGTAGGCCTCCGCCAGCTGCTGCTGGTAGCGCTTCAGCGGCTCGAAGACGCGGGCCATCTGCTCCTGGTACAGACGGATCGGCTCCTGCAGCTGGTCGACGATCCGCGTCCACTCGGAGGGAGGGCGGCTGCTGCGCTCTTGCTCGGTCATCGGCTTCTCCTCAACGGGCTGCTGTCAGGGCAGCATCCCGAGCCGGACAGCGTCCGTCAAACGCTGGAAGCCGGCGCCCTTCGGCCCGACGGCGCTGCGGTCGGCGGGTCGTGCGCGCCGGAACGGCAATTACCCACCGGCAGTCCGCGCCCCCGCGTCTCGGCTTTGGCGGCCCAGCATCGTGCGCAGCAGGTCGCGCAGGCTGGCCTGCTGCGCAACGCTCAGCTGCGCCAACCCGGGGAGGTCCGTGCGCAGGCGGCTCTCCAGCCGTCCCCGCAGCCGTCGCCCGGCGGGGGTCAGCACGAGGTGCTTGACGCGCCGGTCAGAGGGGTCGACGCGGCGCTCCACGAGCTCCCGCTGCTCGAGCCGGTCGACGATCCCGGTGACGTTGGAGGCGTCGCAGCGCAGCAGTCCCGCCAGCTCGCGCATCGCCACGGGCTCGTCGAGCCGCTTGAGGGCCATGGCCTGGGACGCGGTCAGTTCGAACTCGGCGACGCGGTCTTCGAAGTGCGCGCGAAGGCGACCCAGAAACTCGAAGACCAGCTCGGCGATCTCGCCGGTGGTCTGTTCGCCCCCGCTTGCGGCTACCATGTCCAACAGGATACTGGAGCACGGCAAAGGTTGGCAGGGTCATTTTTCCGGCTACAGTTCCCGCCAGGCGCTCGCCCAGGCGTCTGAGGTCTGACCAGCGAGAGAAAGCAACCGCATGCCAACAGCCATCCTCGCGGAAGGTCTGAGGAAGTCCTACGGGCCGGTGAGCGCCCTGGACGGCGTCGACCTGGCGGTGCCCCAAGGGACGGTGCTGGGTCTGTTGGGTCCCAACGGTGCCGGCAAGACCACCGCGGTGCGCATCCTGACCACCCTGCTGGCGCCCGACCGGGGACGGGCCACCGTGCTGGGGTTGGACGTCGTCGAGCACGCTGCCGCGGTGCGGGCGGCGATCGGCCTGGCCGGGCAGTACGCCGCGGTCGACGAGCACCTCACGGGCCGCGAGAACCTGCGCATGGTGGCCCGGCTGTACCACCTGGGCCGGCGGGAGGCAGACCGCCGGGCGGCCGAGCTGCTGGAACGCTTCGACCTGGCGACG
>DASZOD010000131.1:0-6488 GCA_035550935.1 Egibacteraceae bacterium
CGTCAAGCGACTCCGCGACGCCACCGGCGCCGGGATGATGGACTGCAAGCAGGCGCTGACCGACGCCGGCGGTGACTTCGAGGCCGCCGCCGACCTGGTCCGCCAGCGCACCGGCGCGAAGATGCACGACCGCGTGGGGCAACGCAGCGCCGGCGAGGGCATCGTCCACGCCTACCTGCACACGCCCAGTCCCGGCCTCCCGCCGAAGGTGGGGGTGCTCGTCGAGCTCAACTGTGAGACCGATTTCGTCGCCAAGGGTCCCGGCTTCCGCCAGCTGGCCAACGACATCGCCATGCACATCGCCGCGATGAGCCCGGCCGTCATCCGCGCCGCGGACCTCAGCGAGGAGGTGCTGGCCAAGGAGCGGGGGTTCGCTGAACAGCAGGCCCGCGAAGAAGGCAAGCCCGACCACATCGTCGACCGCATCGTGGACGGCAAGATGAAGACCTTCTACAAGGAGAAGGTCCTGCTCGACCAGCCGTTCGTCAAGGACGACCGGCGGACCGTGGCAGAGTTGATCGGCGACTTCCAGCGCACCAGCGGCGAGAAGATCGAGATCTCGCGCTTCGCCCGGTTCCAGGTCGGCCGCTAGCGGCGGCGTCCCGGTCGGAACTCCGGTCGGGACCCGGTCCGGTCTGCGGGCTGGCGTTAGGATGCGGCAGGGCCGACCGGGGAGCGTAGCGACGGACGTGAGCGAGCACGGGGTTGCCAAGTACAGCCGGGTGCTGCTGAAACTGTCGGGCGAGGCGTTCTCCGACGAGTCGGCGGGCGGAGGCATCGACCCGCTGGTCGTGAAGTCCATCGCCAGCCAGCTGGTCGACGTGGCGATCCTTGGGGTGCAGATCGGCGTCGTCGTGGGTGGCGGGAACATCTTCCGCGGCGGCTCGGCGCAGGCCCAGGGCATGGACCGCTCGAGCGCCGACAGCATGGGCATGCTCGCCACGGTCATCAACGCCCTGGCGCTGCAGGACGCCTGCGAGAAGGCCGGCCTGCGCACCAGGGTGCAGTCGGCGGTCAACATGCAGGAGCTGTGCGAGCCCTACATCCGCCGGCGTGCCATCCGCCACCTGGAGAAGGGCCGGCTGGTGATCTTCGCCGCGGGGCTGGGAGCGCCGTACTTCTCCACCGACACCGCTGCTGCGCAGCGCGCCCTGGAGATCGACGCGGAGGCGATCCTCAAGGGCACCAAGGTCGACGGCGTCTACGACAAGGACCCCCACCTGCACCCCGACGCCACCCGCTTCGAGGATCTCACCTACCTCGACGTGCTGAGCATGGGTCTGAAGGTGATGGACGCGACCGCCATCTCCCTGTGCATGGACAACGGCATGCCGATCATCGTCTTCAACCTGTTCGAGCCCGGCAACATCAGGCGGGTCGTCGGTGGCGAGCCCATCGGCACGCTGGTGCACTCGGTCCCGGCGACGGCCCGCCGCGACGGCACCCAGCCTTGACCACGGACGAAAGGTGACCGCGTGATCGACGACACCATGGCCGAGGCCGAGCTGAAGATGTCCGCGGCGGTCGCACACACGCGCGGCGAGTTCGCCAAGATCCGCACCGGGCGGGCCAACCCCCAGCTCATCAGCGACCTGCCGGTCGACTACTACGGCACCCACACTCCGCTGCAGCAGCTGGCCGGCATCAGCGTGCCCGAGCCGCGCATGCTCGTGCTCAACCCCTACGACCGCAACGCGCTCAAGGGCATCGAGCGCGCCATCGCCAGCGCCGACCTGGGTCTGAACCCGTCCAACGACGGGACCGTCATCCGGGTGGTGTTCCCCGAGCTCACCGAGGAACGCCGGCGTGAGTTCGTGCGCCTGGCGCGTGAGCGCGCCGAGGACGGGCGCATCGCCATCCGCAACATCCGGCGCCACGTCAAGAGCGACATCGGCAAGCTGCTCGACCGCGGCGAGCTCACCGAGGATGAGGCCCACCGGGCCGACAAGGCGCTGCAGGAGCTGACCGACCGCCACGTCTCAGAGGTCGACCAGCATCTGGCCAATAAGGAACGAGAGCTGCTGGAGGTCTGAAGGTCCCCACTGGCATGCCCGCCACCGTGCCGTCGTCGGAGTCCGAGCCCGCGTCCGCCCGGGACACGCGGTCCGCAGGCCGCGACCTTCCGCTGGCGGTCGCCTCCGGGCTGGCCCTGGCAGCGGTCTTCGTGGGCACCCTGCTGTGGAACCCCTATGCCTTCCTCACCTTCTTCACCGCTCTGGTCCTGCTCGCGCTGCTCGAACTGGACGTCGCGGTCCGCCGCAGGGAGCTGCGCCCGGCCACGCCGGTGGCGGTCGGCGCCGGCGTCGTCATGGTCTACGGCGCCTACACCAGCGGTCCCTCGGCCCAGTCCCTGGGGCTGGTGCTGCTGGTGTTCGGCGCGATGGCCTGGACCCTGCTCGACGCCAGCACCGGCGACGACGGGCACCGGCGGCCCCGGCACGTCACCGCGAGCCTTGGCGCGACCTGTCTCATGACGTTGTGGGTGCCCTTCCTCGGCAGCTTCGTCGGCCTGCTGCTGGCCCGGGAGTCGGGCGTCTGGTACCTGCTGTCGATCGTCGCCCTCACCGTCGCCTGCGACGTCGGCGGCTACGCGTTCGGCAGCCGCTTCGGGCGCCACAAGCTCGCTCCGAGGATCAGCCCAGGCAAGACCTGGGAGGGACTGGCCGGCGGGCTGCTCGCCGTCTGGGTGCTCGCGGCCCTCGTCGCCACGCGGCTGCCCGGCTTCGACCTGGTGGCCGCACTGGCGCTGGGCAGCGCGGTGGTCGTCGCCGCCACCCTCGGCGACCTGGCCGAGTCGCTGGTGAAGCGGGATCTGGGACTGAAGGACCTCGGCAAGGTCCTGCCGGGCCACGGTGGCATCATGGACCGGGCCGACGGGATCATCTTCGTGCTGCCCGCAGCGCACTTCTTCCTGGTCGCCCTCGGCCTGTAGCAACGCCGACCCCGGACGCCACATGGACCCCTACACACTGGGCCGCGACGGCCTGGTCGCGCTCCTCGACGACCTCGCCGGACCGCAGCCGGCCTACCGAGCCGCGCAGGTGCGTGCCTGGCTGGCCCGAGGTGTCGACGAGCCCGCGGCGATGACCGACCTGCCCGCCGGCTTGCGCCGGCGGCTGGCCGAGGTGTTCGACGAGCCTCCGCGGGTGGCCACCCGCTCGGTCGCCGACCGCGGCCTCACGCACAAGATCCTGTTGACCCACCCCGACGGTGAGTCGACCGAAAGCGTGCTCATGCTCTACCCGGCCCGCGACGGCAGCCGGCCACGGGCCGGGCGGGCGACGGTGTGCGTGTCGACCCAGGCCGGGTGCGCCATGGGCTGCCCGTTCTGCGCGACCGGGCAGGCGGGCTTCCGCCGCCAGCTCAGCGCCGGGGAGATCCTGCGCCAGGTCACCGTCGCCCAGCGCCTCCTGCGCGGCGACGAGATCGTGTCCGCCACGCCCGGCGCTGTGCTCGGCCCTCGGGTGCCCGACCACGTCAGCAACGTCGTGTTCATGGGCATGGGCGAGCCCCTGGCCAACTCCGACGCCACTTTGGCGGCGGTGCGGTGGCTGTGCGGACGCGAGGAACCCACTTTCGGGCTGTCGGCCCGAGCGGTCACCGTGTCGACCGTGGGACTGGTCCCCGGCATGCGCCGGCTGGGGGCGCTGGGACTGCCGGTCACGTTGGCGGTCAGCCTGCATGCCCCCAACGACGCGCTGCGCGACGATCTGGTGCCGCTCAACCGGCGTCACCCACTGGCCGAGCTGCTGGACGCCTGCCGGGCCTGGATCCAGGTCACCGGCCGGCGGCTGAGCTTCGAGTACGTGCTGATCGGCGGCATCAACGACGCGCCCGAACACGCCGAGCAGCTCGCCGACCTCGTCGGCGAGCTGCGAGCTCACGTCAACCTCATCCCGATGAACCCCACGCCCGCCGTGCCCTGGCGGGCACCGCCGCCCGAGCGGATGCGGGCCTTCGCCGCCGTGCTGGAACGATCGGGACTGGCGGTCTCGCTGCGGCGCAACCGCGGAGGCGAGATCGACGCCGCCTGCGGCCAGCTGTATGCCGACTACGCTGTGGCCAGCGGCAGGATCATGCCAGTGGCCCGAGGCGCCGCAGCCCGGCTGGCCGCGCGCGTCGGCCCGCAGCCCGCCCGGGAGCAGCGGTGACCGGTCGCCGCACCGTGACGATCCTTGGGTCGACCGGCTCGATCGGCAGGCAAGCGCTCCAGGTCGTGGGTTCCCACCCCGACCGCTTCGCCGTCGCCGCTCTGGCCGCCGGCAGCAACATCGCACTGCTGGTGGATCAGGTCCGCGCCCACCGGGTGCCGCGTGTCGCCGTCGCGGACCGCGCCGCCGCGGCCGAGGCCCGGGCGGCGCTGGGACCGGGAGTGGAGGTGCTCGACGGCGCCGACGGGGTGGTGGAGCTGGCCGGTGCCGCGGCTGACGTCGTCCTCAACGGCCTGTCGGGATCCCTGGGCCTTGAGCCCACCCTGGCCGCGCTGGCCGCAGGCAGCCGGCTGGCGCTGGCGAACAAGGAGTCGCTCGTGGTCGGCGGCCCGCTCGTGCTCGAGGCCGCCACCGGCGACGACCAGATCGTGCCGGTCGACAGCGAGCACAGCGCGATCTTCCAGTGCCTGCGCGCGGGCGCCGGCCGGGAGGTCACCCGTCTGGTGCTCACCGCCAGCGGCGGCCCCTTCCGCGGGCGCACCCGAAGCGAGCTCGCCGGCGTCACCGCCGACGACGCGCTCGCCCACCCCACCTGGAACATGGGCCCGGTCATCACCGTCAACTCGGCCACGCTGGCCAACAAGGGGCTGGAGGTCATCGAGGCGCGCCTGCTGTTCGGCGTCGACTTCGGCCGCATCGAGGTGGTCGTCCACCCCCAGTCGGTCGTGCACGGCATGGTCGAGTTCTGCGACGGGGCTACCGTGGCCAAGCTCAGCCCGCCCGACATGCGCCTGCCCATCCAGCTGGCGCTGTCGTGGCCGCAGCGCCTGCCGCCGCCGCCTGCCCGCATGGACTGGACCGGCCCGCTGGCTCTTGAGTTCGAGCCGCTGGACGCCGACACGTTCCCCATGGTGGCGCTGGCGGTGGCAGCCGGGCGGCGGGGGGCCACCTTTCCAGCGGTGTTGAACGCCGCCAACGAAGAGGCCGTCGCCGCCTTCCTCGAAGGGCGGCTGGACTTCCTCGGCATCCCGGCCGTCGTCGAGGCAACCTTGGAAGGGCACGAGGCGGCCGACACCCTGGACCTGGCGACCGTGCTCGCCGCCGAACGGTGGGCCCGCCGGCGGGCCCGGGAAGTCGTCGCCGCCCGGACAGGGAGCTAGCCAGCAGATGTACGTCGCGCTCTTCGTAGCCGGCCTCGTCGCGGTCGTCATGCTGCACGAGTTCGGCCACTATGCGACCGCGAAGGCGTTCGGCATGAAGGTCGAGCGGTTCTTCCTCGGCTTCGGGCCGACGCTGTGGTCGTTCCGTCGCGGCGAGACCGAGTACGGCGTGAAGGCCATCCCCGCCGGAGGCTTCGTCAAGATCGTCGGCATGAGCGCCTTCGAGCGGGTCGCTCCGGCCGACCGGGGCCGCACCTTCCACGAGCAGGCGGCCTGGAAGCGCGCGGTCGTGCTGGTGTCCGGCTCGGCCACCCACTTCGTCGTCGCGGTCGTCCTCGTGTTCGCCGGCCTGGCGCTCGTCGGCGCCCCCGCCGTGAACACCACCATCCAGCGGGTGGTCGACGGCAGCCCCGCCGATGCCGCTGGCCTGCGCCCGGGCGACGAGATCGTGGCGGTCGAGGGACGGCCCACCGGCGAGTTCCAGGCCGTGCGCGACGTCGTGGAGCCCCGCGGCGGGCAGGAGGTCACCGTCACGGTGCGGCGCCGCGGCGAGGTCCTCGACCTGCCGGTGCTGCTGGCGACGCGCACCCCGGGGGGCGACGAACAGGGTTTCCTGGGCGTCGCGCCGACCCCGGTGACGCGGCGGCTGCCGCTGGGCTCCGCCCTGAAGGCCACCTTCGTCGGCGACTTCTCCGTCGTGCGACTGACCACCCTGACGGTCGAGAGCCTGGGGCAGGTGTTCAGCGCCGAGGGCCTCGCCGCGCTCTTCGGCGAGGTGGGTCAACCCGGCCCGCGCAGCCCCGAGGGGCCCATGAGCCTGGTGGGGGCCGGTCAGATCGTCGGTGCCCTCGGACGCCAAGGCGACGTGTTCGCCGTCCTGGCCATCGTGGCTCAGCTCAACATCGTGCTGGGCCTGCTCAACCTGCTGCCGCTGCCGCCGCTGGACGGCGGCCATGTGGCGGTGCTGGTCACCGAGGAGGCCGTCAACACGGTCCGTCGCCGCCGCGGACAGCCGGCCTGGCGGGTGAACCCGGCGGTGCTGATGCCGTTGGCGTTCGCGGTGATCATGCTGTTCGTGGTGCTGGGCGTGACCGCGGTGTATGTCGATGTGGTCAAGCCGGCCTCGGGGCTGTTGCAGTAGCCGCGGGTAGGCTGGGGGCGGTTTGGGGTGCGCCTG
>DASZOD010000132.1:0-2332 GCA_035550935.1 Egibacteraceae bacterium
GCCGCAGCTGGTGTGCGCCCGGTGAGGGCCCGCCATGACCCGGCCCCCCGATCCCCGCGCGCTGCTGGCCGACCTCGTCGAGCGCCCGGCGCAGGTGTTGGACCGCCACGGCGCCGGCATCCCCGAGCTGGCGTCCCTCCGCGGCTGCCCCCAGCCGCCGAACCACCACGCCGAGGGCGACGTGTGGACCCACACGGCGCTGGCCCTGGGCACGCTGCAGGAGCTGCCCGAGGCCGTCGAGCGCCACGCCGGCGCTGCGCTGGCCGGGGCCGGGGTGCGTCCGCGCTGGCCGCCGCGCAGCGCCACGCAGGCCCTGGCCGTGCTGCTGCACGACGTCGGCAAGCCGCTCACGATCGCCGGTCCACAGGGCCGCTGGACCTACTACCACCACGACCGGGTGGGCGCGGACCTGGCGGCCCGCCTCATCGACCGCCTCGGGCTGCCGGCGGTCGCCGGGACGCTGGGCGTCGAGCTGGACGCGGAGGCGGTGAGCTGGTTGGTGGCCGAGCACCTGTTCTGGCTCAACACCGACCCACAGCTGGTGACCGACCGGGCGGTCCGACGGCGCTTCGTGCGTGACGACGGTCGCGGCGAGGACCTGCGGGTCCTGTCGTGGTGCGACACGCTGGGCTCCTACGGCCCCGACGGGCGCCCCCACGTCGACCTGATGGTGGCAGCCGAGCGCCGCATCGCCCAGGTGCGTGCCCGGGCCGCGGCCGAGGCCGCCCGGCCCGCCCCGCTGCTCGACGGCCACGAGGTGATGGCCACCCTCGGCGTCGACCAGGGCCCCCGGATCGGCGCGGTCCTGGCCTGGCTGCGTGCGCGCAGCCACACCGAGGCCCAGGCCCGGCAGCTGCTGCGCTCCGAAGCGTCGCGGCTGGCCAGCGCCCCGCTGGAGACGCTGCGCGACGAGCGCTGAACAGCGCTGCAGCGCCCGCCGTGCGGCCCGTCGCCACGCGCACGCCGACGAGCACCCTATGCGCGACCACCGGTTCGTGCTAGACCCTGGAAGCAGTACCAGACTGCGATCCCGCGGTGGGACCGGGCCCCGGATCACCGGGAGGCGAGCGCCGTGGAGGGCGAGTTCCTCACCCTTCAGGAGGCCGCGGACCGGCTGAAGGTCCACTACATGACCGCCTATCGCTGGGTGCGTACAGGGCAGCTGCCGGCCTTCAAGGCCGGGGGACGCCTGCGGGTGCGCGGCAGCGACCTGGAACGCTTCCTCCACGAGCGCGAGGTCGACGTGGTCACGCCGGCACCGGAGCCGGGGCGCACCCGCTGGGAGGTGCACGTCGAGCGCCTCCACGACCTGCTGCTTGCCGGGCGGGCGGCCGAGGCGGTCAGCCTCGTGCGCAAGGTCGTCGCCGACGGAGCCTCGCGGGGAGACCTGTACCCCCACCTGCTGGCCCCGACGTTGCAGCGCATCGGCGACGACTGGGCGGCGGGGGCGATCACCGTCGCTGAGGAGCACCGGGCCACCGAGATCGTCCACGCTCTCGTCGCGCGCCTCGGTGAGCTGTCCCGCCGCCGCGGGCCCAGCCGGGGCACGGCGGTGACGCTGACGCCCCCGCAGGAGTTGCACGGGCTCGGATCGGCGATGGTGGCCGACGTGCTGCGGGGGGCCGGCTACGACGTCCACCACCTCGGGGTGAACGTGCCGCTCGAGGACCTGCGCCGTTTCCTGCAGGGTCTGGGCCCCGACCTCGTAGCGGTGTCGGCCACCAACCCGGGTAGCGACCCGGAGGTTCTGGCGGCGGTGGTGGCGACGGCCCGCGACGGGCGTGACACCGTCGTGGTGGTCGGCGGCAAGGGTGCCGACCCGGCACTGGTCCAAGCCGCCGGGGGCGTCTATCTGGACGACCTCGCCGACCTTGTCGACCGGCTGGGGAGGCTGCTGGCCTGAGCGGCACCCGGCGCCGACGACCCCGCGGCGGCGTCGCGCCCCGGCGACGAGCACAGGCCCAGGGCGAACGGGCTTCGCCTCCAGGCCGGTTGGCCATGCTGCTAGGGGATGGCAGAGCTGCGTGTGACCCCGACCGTGTCGATCCCCGACGACGAGCTCGAGCTGCGCTTCGCCCGCTCGAGCGGCCCAGGGGGCCAGCACGTCAACACCACGGCCACGAAGGTCGAGCTGCGCTGGGACGTCGACACCAGCGCAGCGCTGACGCCGCAGCAGAAGGCCTGGGTGCGCCACCGCCTGGCCAACCGCATCACCGACGAGGGCGTGCTCGTGCTGACCGCCAGCGAGCACCGCTCACAGACCCGCAACCGCGAGGCGGCCCTGGCCCGCCTTGCGGCGCTGGTCGCCGACGCGCTGCGCCCGGCCAAGCCC
>DASZOD010000133.1:0-4991 GCA_035550935.1 Egibacteraceae bacterium
GCCCAGAGGTCCCCTGCGGCGCTGGAGCGTCGCCAGCCTGCTGCTGCTGCTGATCGTGGCCGCGTGGTCCCTGTCGGGCACCGGGGTGGGGCCGGCGTCGCTGCTGGAGGGCCGCGAAGGCGGGCTGCGCCTGTTGCGAGCCTTCCTGCGCCCGGACCTGTCGCCGGCATTCCTCGGCGACGTCGCCCAGGCCGCGCTGCAGACGCTGCAGATCTCGCTGGCCGGGCTCCTGCTCGGCGCCCTGGCCGGACTGCCGGTCGCGGTCCTGATCGCGGGCAACGTCGCCGCCCCGCGCCCGCTGCGGGTCGTCGCCCGGCTCGGCGCCGCGGTCATGCGGGGCGTCCCCGAGCTGCTGTGGGCACTGGTGTTCGTCGCCACCGTGGGCCTGGGGCCCGCCGCCGGCGTCTACGCGATCGCCCTGCACGGCGCCGGGCTGCTGGGCAAGCTGTGCGCCGAACAGCTGGAGGCGGTCGACCCGGCCCCGGTCGAGGCGCTGCGCCTCACAGGGGCGCCGCGCTGGGCCACGGCCCTGCTCGGCATCGTCCCCCAGGCCCGCACCGGCGTCGTGTCGCTGCTGCTGTACCAGTGGGAGTGCAACATCCGCACCGCCACCGTCGTGGGCTTCGTCGGCGCCGGCGGCATCGGGCAGGCACTCGACCTGTCGCTGCGTCTCTTCCGCTACCCCCAGCTGTCCACCCTCGTCCTGGGCGTCCTCGGGCTGATCTTCGGCGTCGACGCGGTCTCCCGCGTGGTCCGCCGCCGCCTGGGCGCCGCCGCCTGAGCCCGCCCGGGCAGTCTGGACCGACTCGATGCAGACCGACGCCGGCCGTGCGGCCACCCCGGCCGGCAGCCTGCTGGGCAACCCCTCGTTCGTGGTCGCGCTCGTGGTCGCGCTCGTCGTGGCCCTGGGCTTCGGGCTCGTCGTGCCGGTGCTGCCGCTGTTCGCCCGGGCCTTCGGGGTGGGCCTGTTCGCGGTCACCCTCGTCGTCAGCGTCTTCGCCGCGGTGCGGCTGGCGTCCAACATCTACGCCGGCGCTCTCGCCGACCGCGTCGGCACCCGCCGGGCAGTAGCGGCAGGGGCGATGGTGGTCGCCCTGTCGAGCCTGCTGACCGCCGGCGCGCCGACCTACTGGGCGCTGGTGGTCTTGCGCGGCCTCGGGGGCTTCGGCAGCGCGCTGTTCTTCACCGCCATGCTGTCGCTGGTGGTACGCCTGGTCTCGGCCGACCAGCGCGGGCGGGCAGTCGGCATGCTGCAGGCGGCGTTCCTGCTGGGTCTGGCCACCGGACCCAGCGTCGGCGGTATGCTCGCCGAGCCGCTGGGGCTGCGCTGGCCGTTCGTGATCTACGCGGCCTTCTGCGCCGCGGCGAGCGCCGTGGCCTGGCGCTTCCTGCCCCGCGCCGGGCCCGCGCCCGCCGCCCAGGCCGTCGAGGGGCCCGAAGGCGAGCCGCTGGCGGTCGAGCCCGACGGCGGCCGGCCTCGCGGTGCCGTCGCCCTGTGGCGCAGCACCCGGCGGCTGTGCGACGACCCGGCGTTCGTGGCCGCGCTGGTCATGATGGCTGCCTCCCGCTGGGCGGTGACCGGCGTGCGCTTCGCCCTGGTACCGGTCTTCGGCGCCGAGGTGGTCGGTGCCGGGGAGGCGGTGGTGGGGTATGCGCTGACCCTGGCGGCCGTCACCCATCTGCTGGTGGTGTGGCCCGCCGGCAAGGTCGCCGACACCCTCGGTCGCCGACCGCTGGCGGTCCCCGCGTACCTCGTCTACGCGGTGGTCACCCTGGGCCTGGCCTTCACCACGAGCGTGCCCGCCTTCCTCGTGGTCATGGCGCTGTACGGCTTCGGGACGGGCCTGAGCGCGGTGGTGCCCGCCGCCGTCGTCGGCGACGTCGTCCCCGCCCGCGGCACCGGCGTCGGCATCGGCGTGCTCAACACCGCCGGGGACCTGGGCAGCGTGCTCGGGCCCATCGTGTCGGGGTTCCTGGCGCAGCAGGCCGGCTACGGCTGGGGCTTCGGCGCCTCGGCCGCGGTGCTGGCCCTGGGCGCGCTGGCCGCCCTGACGATGCGCGAGACCCTTGTCGAACGGCCGCGAGCGACCAGCGAGGGCGTATCCGCCGACGTGTCCGGCCGGGCGCGGGGGCACGGGGACCGGGGTCGGTAGACTCTGCGGGCGTGATCACCGACCTGCTGTACCGGCTGTACGAGTGGCGGCTGTCGGCGGAGCTGCGGGGAGGGGCGCTGCCCCGCCACGTGGGTGTGGTGCTCGACGGCAACCGCCGCTTCGCTCGGGCCAAGGGCCTGGGCAGTGTCGCCGCCGGCCACCGGCTCGGCGCGGACAAGGTCCACCACCTGCTGGACTGGTGCCACGAGCTGGGCATCCCCCACGTGACGCTGTGGCTGCTGTCGACCGACAACCTGCAGCGGGACGCCACCGAGGTCACCGACCTGGTGTCGATCATCGGCGAGACGGTCACCGCCCTGGCCCACAGTCCCCGCAACCGGTCCCGCGGGCTGCGCCTCACGGCGGTGGGTGCGCTGGACCGGCTGCCCGACGAGCTGCGGCGGGTGGTGAAGGAGGCCGAGGAGGCCACCGCCGACCGCCGCGGAGTGCACGTGCAGGTGGCGGTGGGCTACGGGGGACGCCAGGAGATCACCGACGCGCTGCGCAGCCTGCTCAGCGACCGCCTCGGACGCGGCCAGTGCCTCGAGGACGTGATCGCCGACCTCACGCCCGAGGCGATCGCAGAGCATCTCTACACGACCGGGACGCCCGACCCGGACCTGATCATCCGCACCTCGGGCGAGATCCGCCTGTCGGGCTTCCTGCTGTGGCAGTCGGCCCACAGCGAGTTCTACTTCTGCGACCCCTACTGGCCGCAGTTCCGCAAGACCGACTTCCTGCGGGCACTGCGCGAGTTCCAGCACCGCCAGCGGCGCTACGGCAGGTAGCGGTGCCTGTCGAGGCCACCGACATCGCGGGGCTGCTGGTGGTGCGCTGGCCCACCCACGGCGACGAGCGCGGCTTCTTCCGCCAGACCTACCAGATCCGCGAGCTGGCCGAGGCGCTGGGGCGGACACCGGTGCTGCGGCAGGGCAACCACTCCCACAGCGTCCCCGGCGTGCTGCGCGGCTTCCACGCCGAGCCGTGGGACAAGTTCGTCTACGTCGTGCGCGGGTTCGCCATGGCCGTCGTTGCCGACATCCGCCCGGACTCGCCCACCTTCGGCGAGGCGCGCACGTTCCTGCTGGGCGATCCCCCCGGCGAGCGGGTCCGGCTGTTCATCGCGGAAGGGCTTGCCAACTCGTTCTGCGCCCTCGGTCACGAGCCGGTGGACTACCTCTACGACGTCGGCGATTACTGGCGTCCCGGTCTGGGCAAGCCCGCGGTCGCCTGGGACGACCCGGACCTGGCCGTCGACTGGCCTCTGCGCGACCCGATCGTGTCCGACGCCGACGCGAAGAACCCAACCCTGCGCGAGCTGTTCCCCGACCACCCGCGCTGGCGCCGTCCGGCTTGAGGATGCCGGTGGCATGCTACAGTACTGCTATGGGCAACCTTCAGGTCAAGAACGTTCCCGAGGACGTGCACGCCGAGCTGCGGCGCCGTGCCGCGCAGGCCGAGATGACCGTGCGCGACTACGTGCTCGGGCTCATCCGCCGAGACCAGGCCATGCCCTCGCGCCAGGACTGGGTGGCGAGCGTTCGCCGCCGCCGCCCAGTGGTTCTCGATCGGCCCGTGGCGGAGGCCATCGCCGAGCAACGGTCCGCCCGCGACGGCCGCCGGTGATCGTCGTCGACGCGTCGGCGCTGGTGGAGTTCCTGCTGCAGTCATCGGCCGCCGGTGCGGTCGAGCAGGCGCTCGAGGGCCACGACCTGTTCGCGCCGGAGCTGCTCGATGCCGAGGCGCTGTCTGCGCTGGTCGGCTATCACAAGCGCGGCATCCTCGGTGCGGCCGACGTCGAGCGGGCGCTCAGCGACCTTCTCGACGCCCGGGTCGCGCGCGTGGCTCACGCCCCGCTGGTGTGGGCGGCCTGGCGCCGCAGCGCCGCGCTGTCGGCCTACGACGCGCTCTACGTCGCCCTTGCTGCCGAGCTCGGCTGCGGCCTGCTCACCGCGGACCGTCGCCTGGCCCGGGCCCAGGATCTCGGCATCCCGCTGACGCTCATCGGCGGGTAGGCGGTCTCGCTGCCGGCGGGACTCACACCGGCCAGGTCTCCCGGCGGTAGCCCATGTCCCAGAACATCCACTCGTAGCGGCTGGTGGTGACGAAGCGCTCCCGGACCGCGCGACGCTGGTCTGCGGTCAGCTGCGTGCCGACCCGGTCGGTCAGCTCGAGCACCGCCCGGACCACCGCGGCGAACTCCTCGCCGCCGTAGGTGTCGATCCAGCGCCGGTACAGCGGGTCGGGGGAGCCGTGCTCGAGCAGGGCCTTGCCGACCTCCCAGTAGATCCAGTAGCAGGGCAGCACCGCGCCCAGCGCCTCGGGGAACGAGCCGCCGTGGGCGACCGCCAGCAGGTAGCTGGTGTAGGCGAGGTTCGTCGGGGCCATCGGGGTGTCGGCCACGTCGTGGGGCGACAGGCCGAACTCGGCGAAGAAGCTCTCGTGCAGCGAGCGCTCCACGGTGATCGCTCCGGCCGCGTGCCGGGCGAACATCGCGATCGCGTCCTCGTCGGGCGCGCGCGCCGAGCAGACGCTCAGCGCCCGGGCGTAGTCGCGCAGGTAGAGCGCGTCCTGGATGACGTAGAAGCGGAACGACTCGCGCGGCAGACTGCCGTCGGTCAGGCCAGCGACGAACGGGTGGTCGAGGATCTTGTCGTACAGCCCCGAGATGGCGTCCCACAGCTGGGCGGTGAACGTCTCGGCCGGCACCGTGGCTCCTGCGACTAGGCGGACCCTCGGACCCAGCGTAATCAGTGGCACGAGGGGCCGCCGCTAGCCGCCGGCAGCGGTTCCTGCGCCAGCTGCGAGCGCTGCTCGCGGCACGGCGCGGCCAAGCCA
>DASZOD010000134.1:0-4663 GCA_035550935.1 Egibacteraceae bacterium
GGTCAGCCGACCGGCGTGGGCTCCTGCACCCAGCTGCGCACGATGTCGCGGATGGACAGCATCCCCAGGACCTGGGAGTCCTCGCTGACGACGACCAGGTGGCGAAAGCCCCCGTTGATCATCGCCGTCGCCGCGGCGCGCAGGTCCGCGTCGGGCACCGTCACCGTCACCTCGGGCGTGAGGTGCTCGCGGACGATCTCCCGGTCGGGATCCTCGTCGGCGGCGACCGAGCGCAGCACGTCGCGCTCGGTGATGATCCCCGGGCCGGCGCCGTCGGGGTCGAGCACGAGCGCTGCTCCGGTGTTGCGCTGTGCCATCACCTGGGCCGCCTGACGCAGCGTGTGGTCGGGACCTACCGTGACGGCGGCCGTGGTCATGCAGTCGCGGACTCTCATGGGCACCACCTCGCGGGTCGCACACGGCCTTCGACGCTGAGCCTACCCGAGGCGGCCGAAGACGGACCTCCCCCCTACGTGGGAGTCGTGGGGGGGCGCGCCTGGCGGTCGCGGGGCGCCGGACGGCCCGGCATGTCGGCGCCGGCGTGGCTCTTCTTCGGCACCAGCACCTTGCGGCGGAACTCGCAGACCACGGTGCCGTCCTGCTTGTAGCCGATGGTCTCCACGGTCACGACGCCCCGGTCGGGCTTGCGGCGCGACTCGCGCTTGTCCACGACCGTCGTCTCGGAGTAGACGGTGTCCCCGTGGAACGTCGGAGCCGGGTGTCTGAGGGCTTCGACCTCGAGGTTGGCGATGGCCTTGCCCGAGACGTCCGGCACGCTCTGGCCCAGCACAAGCGAGTAGACCAGGTTGCCGACCACGACGTTCCTGCCGAACTCGGTGGCGCTGGCGGCGTAATGGGCGTCCGAGTGCAGCGGGTGCTGGTTGTAGGTGATCGCGCAGAACAGGTGGTCGTCGTACTCGGTGATGGTCTTGCCGGGCCAGTGCCGGTAGACGTCGCCGACCTCGAACTCCTCGAAGTAACGCCCGAACTGCATGGCTTCCTTCCGGACTCGGCGGCGGCACGGCAGCCTAGCGCACGCCCAGGGCCGCAGGCTTGCGGCGGTCAGCGCAGGACCGGCAGGCGGGGGTCGTCGGCAGGGATCCGCCCGGTCGCGGCCATGATGAAGCGGGTCCGGCCCATGGCTCGGGGCCGCGGCCCGCCCAGCAGGCCCTCCAGCAGCTGGACGCTGAGACGCGCAGCCTCGGGCGTGGCGGCGGCGGGCAGGTCCAGCGCGGTGCGCACGTCCATATGGTGGACGACCACCTCGAGCGCGCGGGTGGCCAGGTAGTCGTCCAGGCGCATGGGCCCGCGCAGCGTGGCGATGAGCCGGCCGGGGCGCTCGGCGCCCGCGCGCGCCGCCGAGCGGCGCCAGCCGTCGGCGAACATCCCAGGCAGCTCGGCGGGCGCCACCGCGGCGGCCTCGGCCTTGGCCCGCTCGGCGACGTCGGCCGCCAGCGCTTCGGTCTCCCGGTAGTACTCCACCCGGTCGCACTGAGGCTCGCTGGCGTCGACGTCCAGAGACAGGTACGCGTCCACCCGGGTGACGCCGCGGACCAGGTGGGCGACCAGCTCCGCCAGCGTCCACTCGCCCAGCGCCGGCCGGAGCCAGGCGTCGGCCGGTACTCCGCCCAGCGTCTCCTCGCAGGCGACGCATTCGTCCTCGAACGCCGCCAGCTCGGGCATGTCCATCGCCGTAGGCTACTCGTTGGAGCACCTGTATCCCGAGACCCGAAGGGATGCGCCGGTCGGCGGAGCCGGGCCCAGCTCCTAACGGCCGCACCGCATGGACGAACGCCTGTTCGGGTAGGAGGCTGGCATGAGCGACCGCCAACCGTTGCCGTCCAACCGGCAGAAGGATCCCGACGACTGGGTGACCGGCGAGGAGCGCATGACCGGCGCCCAGGCCTCCTACCTGGAGACGCTGTGCCGGGAAGCCGGCGAGCCCTTCGAACCCGAGCTGACGAAGGCGGAAGCCTCCCGTCGCATCGACGAGCTGCAGCAGCGCACCGGCCGCGGCGCCTAGCTGGACGAACGGACCCGGGGGAGCCCGCCTGAGTCCAGTCCACGGCGACCAACTGCTCCATCCGCTCCCGGTGTGAGAGAGCAGGTGCCTCCTCAAACGTGACGTAAACCTTCGGGGGATCGTCAAGCGCCTCCACCCAGGTCACGCGGCGCAGCTGGACCACCGCGCCGACGTTGGGCAGCAGCAGTAGATGCGTACAACCTCTATTGACCGAGCAGGAGGCACCTGCTATTGCTTCCTGTCGTTGGACGACACGACGAGGCGGGGGGTTGGGCACATCACCAGAGGCTGCGGGTGGCTCGTGTGCATCCCAACGCCCACTGGGCTATCGGAATACCGCAGGCGGACTGTCACCATGCGGTTTTCCTCATGTGCAGATCACGGAAGGGCCAGATCGGCCCATGGACTTGGAGTGTGACCATGCGAAGGGCGATGGTAAGCAGCAGCTTGGCGGCCACCCTGTTGCTCCTGCCGCTGTCGGCGGCCAATGCCGAGCACACTGGGTGCGAACCGCACGACCGCACCCAGACGGCTCACGCGATGGTGCCGCACCACTCGCAGGGTAACCACACCGCGCATCAGAGCATCCCGTACTGCCCGCCGGAGGACGCCCCGCGGCGCTGACAGTACGCGCTGCGAGGCGAGCACGTAGTTTTTGCGGCGGTGACGGCCATGCCAAGATCACGGGCAGCCCGACACAGCTCGACGTCGCCGGCCAAGGGACCGTGTCCGCGTCGCGAACCCTGCTCGGCGGCCGCCGGGTGGACCGCGCCGTGGCCGCGCAAGCGGTGCTGCTCAGCCAGGTCACCGGCGCGGCGAACGAGCTGATCACGGCTCCTCGACGGGTAACGGGATGAGCGCGGACGTGTCGAAGTAGGCGATCACCGACGCTGCTCGGCGACCAGGTCGCTGACGGGTCCGCCCGCCGCCGCGCGCTGCTGCGGCCGGGTGTGACCGGCCCGGGGTGCCGGTTCCACGTAGCGGCTCAGGTGATCGCGCAGTTGGCGGATGCCGACCTCCAAGGCCCCTCCCGGTGACGCCCTGTTCGACGCCACTTCCTTGCTGGCTATGATCGCCACAAGCCTGTCTGCGGCAGGCCGCAGGCGAGTTGTGCGCACGGCGGCGGGCCCGTGACGGCCGGCCAAGCGCCCGAGGACGGCTCCGGGCGTTTGGCCGTGGCGGGGCCCACGGCGTTCAATGGCTGCGTCGGCGGGCGCCCTGGCTCCCGGGAAGGAGTGCTGCGTGGACGTGTCGCTGGACCAGGCCGAGACGCTCGTGGCTGCCTGCCGGGGTGTGGTCGCCGCCGCCACCCGACGCCTGGCGGCCGACAGCGCCCGGGAAGGCCGCGTCGACCTGGGACTGCTTGACCGCGAGCAGGTGCTCGCCTACGACCTGTCGACCGTCGCGTCGAAGGTGGCCGCCGCCGAGGAGATGGTCGTCTACGGGCGCGCCGGAGACTTCGAGCGTCTGCTGGCGGTCACCTTCGCCGGCGAGGTCGCGGCCGACCTGGCCGGCCGTGTGCAGGGCCGGGAGCAGGCCTGGGGGGCCGACGGCTGGCAGACCGCCCAGGTGCGCGCGGCGCTGCAGGCGGCGCGCTCGACCGCTCTGGCCGAAGAGGTCGGGCGGCGGCTGCTGGAGGGCGCGGACCCGCCCCGCCACCTCAGCGAGGAGCTCGAGATGGTGCGGCAGACCTTCCGCGACTACGCCGAGGCCAAGGTCGCCCCGGTCGCCGAGCACGTGCACCGCAACGACGCCGACATCCCCGAGGAGATCATCGCCGACCTGGCCGGCATGGGCTGCTTCGGCCTGTCGATCCCTGAGGAGTACGGCGGCTTCGCCCAGGGCTCCTCCGGCGACGTTCAGTCGATGGTGGTCGTCACCGAGGAGCTGTCGCGCGGCTCGCTGGGCGTCGCCGGAAGTCTCATCACCCGCCCAGAGATCCTCTCCAAGGCGCTGCTGAAGGGCGGCACCGCCGAGCAGCGCCGGCGCTGGCTGCCGGCCATCGCCTCCGGCGAGGCCATGTGCGCGGTGGCGGTGACCGAACCGGATCACGGCTCGGACGTCGCCAACCTGAAGACCAGCGCCACGCGCCAGGGAGACGTCTACGTCGTCAACGGCACGAAGACCTGGTGCACGTTCGCGGGGCGGGCCGACCTGCTGATGCTGCTGGCCCGCACCGATCCCGATCCCACCAGGCGCCATCGGGGACTGAGCCTGTTCGTCGTCGAGAAACCTCCGTGTCCCGGCCACGAGTTCACCCACTCGGGGCAGCTCGGCGGGAAGCTGGTGGCCCGGGCGATCGGCACGATCGGCTACCGGGGCATGCACAGCTTCGAACTGAGCTTCGAGGACTACGCCGTACCGGCGACCAACCTCGTCGGCGGGGACGACGGGCTGGGCCGGGGCTTCTACCTGCAGATGGATGCCTTCGCCAACGGCCGGCTGCAGACCGCCGCCCGGGCGCTGGGGGTCATGCAGGCAGCCTGCGATGCCGCGGTGGCCTACGCCAACGACCGCCAGGTGTTCGGCCGCCCGCTGGGCGCCTATCAGCTCACACGGGGAAAGCTGGCCAGGATGGCCTGGCTGATCGCGGCCTGCCGAAGGTTCTCCTTTCGGACCGCCGAGCTCCTGGGCGAGGGC
>DASZOD010000135.1:0-3083 GCA_035550935.1 Egibacteraceae bacterium
CGGCGCCGTAGGCGCCGCCGGAGGGTGGGGCGTGATCAGGGGAGGCGCCCCGCAGTGAGCCGCCGCACGCCGGGCAGGCCAGCCGGCGTCCGCAGCCGCGGCAGCCCAGCGCGGCGCCCTGCCCGCCGCGGGCGGCAAGGACCACCGCCGCCCGGCCGTGGCGCACCGCCACCGACAGCGCCCGGGCGGCCGCGTCGGTGAAGCGCGCCCGGCGGGTGCCCGGACGCGGATCGGACAGGTCCACGACGTCGACTCGGGGAGCCTGGCGGCGCTCGACGGCGCGGTCGGCGGCCACCCGCTGCAGGTGGCCTTCCTCCAGCAGGCGCCAGGCTCGGGCGCTCGGCAGGTCCCCGATGAGCACGCAGGTCGCTCCGCTCAGCCGCGCCCGAGCCAGGGCGACCTCCCTGGCGTGGTGGCGGGGCCGGCGACGCTCCTTGTAGGCCGGGTTCGCCTCGTCGTCGACCACGACGAGGCCCAACGCGCGCAGCGGGGCGAAGACCGCCGAACGGCCCCCCGCTGCCAGCCGGGCGTGGCCCGTCTGACAGCGCAGGAACCCCCGGCAGCGCTCAGCGGGGGCGACCGCGCGCAGGTCCGTTGCGCGCTGCCCGGCGACCGCCAGCGTCGCCTCGGGCAGCCGTGAGCCGGGGTCGGGGGCGAGCACCAGCGCGGAGTGTCCGCCCGCCAGGCAGCGCGCGAACACGTCGGCGACCAGCGGTGCCGGGTCCTGACCGGGCAGGGGCCGCCACCAGAACGCCTCGCCGCGGGGACGACCGGCCGCCTGCAGCAGGGTGGAGGCGCGGTAGGCCTGCCAGCGGGGATCCCCACTGCCCGGCTTCCCGTTCGACCGCGGCCACGCGGGGAGGCAGGGCATGGCGCAGGACGTCGGCGAGCCCGGCCGCGTAGCGGTCGGCCACCCAGCGCCACAGGGTCAGGTCGTCGCGGTCGAACCACGACCAGTCGCCGTGCACGGCCTCCAGCGGGCGGACCCGTTCGGGCTCGGCGTCGGGCTGGTCGACCACATCGACCACCCAGCCAGCGCGTCGACGCCCGGCGAAGACGACGCCCACCCGCTGGCCGATGCGCACCTCGACCCCGTCGGGGATCAGGTAGTCGAAGGGGCGGTCAAGGTGGGAGGGAGCGACCGCGACGACCACACGGGCGTAGCGGCCCGGCACCCGCCGGGTCAGGCGCCCGCGGCGCTGCGCAGGTCGTCGGCCCGCTCGGTGGACTCCCAGGTGAACCCGGCGGTCTCGCGCCCGAAGTGCCCGTAGACCGCGGTGGCCTTGAACACCGGGCGGCGCAGCTGGAGGTCGCGGATGATCGCCGCCGGTCGCAGGTCGAAGACCTCTCGGACCCCCCTGAGGATCTTCTCGGGGTCGTGGTGGTCGGTGCCGAACGTCTCCAGCGTGACCGACACGGGATGGGCCACCCCGATGGCGTACGCGACCTGCAGCTCGGCGCGGTCGGCCAGTCCCGCGGCGACGATGGTCTTGGCCACCCAGCGCGCGGCGTACGCGGCCGAGCGGTCGACCTTCGTGGAGTCCTTGCCGCTGAACGCCCCTCCACCGTGGCGGGCCATGCCCCCGTAAGTGTCGACGATGATCTTGCGGCCGGTCAGTCCTGCGTCCGCCTGGGGCCCGCCGAGCTCGAACCTGCCGCTGGGGTTGGCGAGCACATCCCCGGGGTCCCACTCCATCCCGGGGGGGATGACCGGCTCGACGACGTGCTCGACCAGGTCGGGTTGCAACAGCGTGGCGTTGTCGATGTCGGCCTGGTGCTGGCTGGAGATCAGGATCCGAGCCACCCGGACCGGCGTGTGGTCGTCGTACTCGACCGTGACCTGCGTCTTGCCGTCGGGGCGCAGGTACGGCACGAGCCCGGCCTTGCGCACCGCGGCCAGCCGCTCGGCGAGGCGGTGCGCGAGGTGGATCGGCATGGGCATGAGCACGTCGGTCTCACGGCAGGCGTAGCCGAACATCATCCCCTGGTCGCCTGCGCCCAGGACGTCGAGCTCGTCGACGCCGTCCACCGACGAGCGCACCTCGTAGGAGCGCTCCACCCCTCCGGCGATGTCGGGCGACTGCTCGTCGAGGGCCACCAGCACACCGCAGGTGTTGGCGTCGAAACCCGCCGAGGGCCGGTCGTAGCCGATGTCGATGACGGTGCCGCGCGCCACCCTGGCGATGTCCACGTAGCAGTCGGTGGAGATCTCCCCGGCCACGACGACCAGTCCGGTCGTGACGAGCGTCTCGCAGGCCACCCGGGCGGAGGCAGGATCCGGGTCGTTGGCCAGGACCTCGTCGAGCACCGCGTCCGAGATCTGGTCGGCGACCTTGTCGGGATGACCCTCGGTGACCGATTCGGACGTGAACAGCCAGCGTCGACTCATGCAGCGGGATCCTTTCCAGAGACCAGCCCGAGGCAGTGTAGGGCAAAGCACCGCGCCCGGCAGGTCGGCTAGCCCGGTGGCGCAGCGGTCGCCGGCCGGCGGGGATCGGCCAGGCCCGCCAGCAGCGCCTCCACCCGGTCCAGGACCGTCCGCGCCAGGGCCGCCTTGGTGGTCAGACCGATCTCCGTGCGGCCGCCGTCGGCCGACAGCAGCAGCGCCCGGTTCGTGTCCACCTCGAAGCCGGCGTCTGGCGCGTTGACCGGGTTGACGACGATCAGGTCCAGCCCCTTGCTGCGCAGCTTCTCGCGGCCCCGCGTTTCCGCCAGGTCGGTCTCGGCCGCAAAGCCGACCAGGATCGGCAACGACCCCCGTTCCCCCGGCCGCGCACCCCGGGATCGCCCCAGCTCGGCGAGGATGTCGTCGGTGCGTTCAAGCGTGATCTGCAGGGCGTCGGCTTCCTCCTTGCGGATCTTGTGCGCGCTCGACCGGGCCGGTCGGTAGTCGGCGACGGCCGCCGCCTTCAGGACGGCCGCCGCCTCGGGTGCGAGCCTGAGCACCGCGTCGCGCATCTGCGCGGCGCTCTCGACCCGGTGCAGGCGCGCCCCCGCCGGCGGGGACAGGTGCGTCGGCCCGCTGACAAGTTCCACCAGCGCGCCCCGGCGGGCCGCCTCGGCGGCCAGGGCGTAGCCCATCT
>DASZOD010000136.1:0-7293 GCA_035550935.1 Egibacteraceae bacterium
GCCCCACCCGAGGGCGACTTCGAGATCACCGGCGCCGGCTGGGGTCACGGGGTGGGCATGAGCCAGTACGGCGCGCAGGGCGCCGCCAGGCTGGGCTGCGACGACGAGACCATCCTGCGCACGTACTTCCCCGGCGTGGAGGTGGCGTCGACGTCGCTGCCGGCGAACATCCGCGTCAACCTGGCCACCGCCGCCACCATCCTGACCGTGGAGGCCCTGGACGGCCCGGTGCCCTGGCAGCTGTGCACGAACGGGGCCTGCCAGGACCTGCCGGTGGTGCAGCCTCAGGGCGCCTCCTGGACCGTGCGCGTGGACGACGACGCCGGCTACGAGGTCTCCGACGCCGAGGACCGCCCGGTCTGGGCCGGCGGCGACCGCAACGCCCTGCTCGTGGCCCGCCACGACGGCACGGTGATCCGGGTGCCCGACACCGGCCACCGCTACCGCTGGGGGGTGCTCGAGCTCGACAGCGTCGCCTACGACGCCGGCCCGGCGATGTTCGCCAACCTCGACATCGCCCCGTTCGACCGCTACCTGTACGGCCTGGGGGAGGTGCCCTCGTCGTGGCCCGACGAGGCGCTGCAGGCCCAGGTCATCGCCGCCCGCTCCTACGCGCTGGTGCGCCGCGAGACCCACAACGGCGGGCGCGAAGACTGCCGCTGCCACGTCTACGCCACCGTGGTCGACCAGGTGTACAGCGGCTGGGACAAGGAGGCCGAGTACGGCGGCGAACGCTGGGTCGCCGCGGTCGACGCCACCCGCGCCGCCGACTTCTCCTCCGCGCAGACCATGCGTTATCAGGGCTCCACCGCCGAGGGCTTCTACTCGTCGACTCACGGCGGCCACAGCGAGTCGGCGGCGTTCACCTGGGGCGGCGCGGTGGCCTACCTGCAGCCGGTCGACGACAGCCGCTGGGAGTCCGCCAGCGACTCGGCGGAGGCCGGGGTGCGCAGCTGGGCGCTGTCGGTCGACGCCGAGCAGCTCGGTCAGGCCGCCGGGGTCGGCGTGGCCACCGACGTCGAGCTGCCCGAACCTAAGGGCGCCGCCGGGCGGGTGGGCCATCCCGACCGGGGCTACGGCGGCGTGGTCGTCACCGGCACCACCGGCAGCGCCACCCTCAGCGGCGACTACCTGCGGCGGGCGTTGGGGCTGCGCTCGACGCTGTTCGACATCCGTCCCGGCGCGCCGCTTGCGCAGCCCGAGCCGCCCGAGGAGACGCCGGGCGAGCCGCTGCCGGGCACGCCGACGCCCACCGCGCCGCTGCCGGGCGTGCCCGGCCAGGGCCAGCCGGTGAGCCGCGCGGCGGGCGCCGACCGCGTCGGCCCCGCCGTGGCGGTCTCGGCCCGCTACTGGCAGGGCAGCGCCGACGCCGTCCGGGCCACCGCGGCGGGCTTCGCCGACGCGCTGGCGGCCGGGGCGCTGGCCGCCGACCTGGACGCCCCGCTGCTGCTGACCGACCCGGCGGCGCTGTCCCAGCCGGTGGCCGACGAGCTGGACCGGCTGGGGGCCGACACGGTGTGGGTGCTGGGCGGCGCCCAGGCGGTGTCGCCGGCGGTGGACGAGCGGCTGCGCAACCTCGGCTACGAGATCCAGCGGCTGGGCGGCGGAGACCGCTATCAGACCGCCCAGTTCGTGGCCCGCCGGGCCGGCGCGTCGGCGGCCCGGGAGGTGACCCTGGCCGGGGGCGCCACCTGGCCAGACGGCGTCGCGGCGGGGGCGCTGGCGGCCAGCCCCCAGCAGCTGCCGACGCTGCTGACCGAGGCCGGCCGGCTGCCCGAGTCCACCCGGGCGGCGCTGGCCGAGTTGGGCACCCGCACGGTGTGGATCGTCGGGGGCGCCGCGGTGGTCTCCGCCGAGGTCGAGCGCGAGCTGGCGGGCCTGGGCTACGAGGTCCACCGGCTGGCCGGGGCGTCGCGCTACGCGACCTCGGCGGCGCTCGCCGGCGAGGCGCTGCGCCGCCTCGGCGACGGCGTGCCGATCGTGTTCGCCTCCGGGGACGACTACCCCGACGCGCTCGCCGCCGGAGGGCTGGCGGCCCGCCTGGGTGGGCCGCTGCTGCTGGTGCCCCGCGACGACCTGGACGCCGCACCGCCCGCGGGCGCGTTCGTCAGCGACCATGCCGCCGCGCTGACCGAGGGGGTCATCGTCGGCGGCCCCGTCGCGGTCAGCGAACGCGTGCAGCAGCAGCTGTCCGAGCGCCTGGAGCAGTGACCGGCTGACCGCCGCGCTGTTCTCCTTTCTGGAAGCGGTGCGGCAACGTCTTGTCGTCACCACGTCATCGGAGCAGATGCACGTCGACGTCGATGGCGATGCCGGCCCACTGCCGGTCGGCGGTGAGCACGGGGAGCCTCAGCCGGCGCCCGAGCGCGAGACAGGCGCGGTCAGCGAGCGACAAACCCGCCGCCCGCGTGGCGTCGCGGAACTCGGCGATCGCCACCGCGTCGACAGGCTCAAGCGCGACGACTCTGAGGATCCGCCCCACAAGACCTCGAGTCTCCAGGCGTCGAGCCACGGCCTTGGGATCCTCACCCTCGTCAGCGAGCTTGGAGAGAACCTCGGCGTAGTTCGCTGCGCTGATCGCGGCCCGGTCGCTGAGGGCCTCCGCCACCACGTCGACCCCGGGCTCCCCCGTCAGGTACGCGAGCAACGCCGAGGCGTCCAACACGTAGGCGGTCACGTCGATCCTTCGCGCCGGGCCTCCTCGCGCCGCTCAGCGATGAGTTCATCGACCAGGCTCCGGCCGGGCGCGAGATCCTTGAAGATCCCGCGAAGCTCCGCGACGACGGCGCGCTTGGAGCGCACCACCAGGCAGTCCCCCTCAAGCCACGTGATGAGCTGATCTCCGGGCCGAATCCCAAGCGTGCGCCGGAACTCGGCGGGAATGGCGATACGCCCCTCGGGTCCGACGGTCACCTCGGGCCCGACCGCGGCAGCCTTGGCCGGCTTCGCCTTTGCCATGTCGATACATCATGTCACACGAGGGCAGTTGTGTCACCGACCTGGTAGCTGCCACGAACGGGTGCGTCGGCGTGGACGGTCAGCGCCTACCCGCTACCGGAAGGTCCCGGATGCGACACCGCGCTCACCGTCGCCTCGAGCGCTGTCCGAGTCTCATCGCGCGCGCCCTGGGCCACCGCTACACCTTCGGCGGCCAGGAGGTCCTGGGCCGACCACACCTCCAGCCCGAGGGTGCGGGCCAACTCGCGCAGCGTCACCCGACCTGCCCGGTAGGCTTCGAGGGCGTCGCGCTTGTGCAGCTCGCGCAAGGCGAAGTCGACGAGCTGGCGCAGCGCCGTCGAGCGGTCCTCGTACCTGCCGGCAGCGAAGGCGTCCAGCCGACGTACGAGCTCCGCATCCATGGTCGCGTGCACGCGCTCTCTCCGGCTCATCAAGCTCCTCCGTCGCGGGGCAACAGGCCCGTCGGCTACTGGCCTGCGCCCCGGCGGCTCCGCGGTTGGGGCGGCTGGCTAGCATCCCCCACCATGGAGCGCGGCCGGCCTGGGCGACCCGCGGGCTCTGGTGGCAACCGGGCGCCTGCGGCGATGACCGGCTGGCCGGCGCTGTCGGTGGTCATGCCCGCGCGCGACAAGGCGACGGCCCTGCCCCGCGCAGTGGCCGCCGTGCTCGACCAGAACTACCCCGGACCCCTGGAGGTGGTCGTCGCGGTGGCGCCGTCGGCCGACGGAACCGAGGCGGTGGCCGAGCGTCTCGCGGCCGCCGACCGGCGGGTCCAGACCGTGGCCAACCCCGCCGGGGGCACCTCGGCCGGGCTCAACGCCGCCATCGCCGCGTCCGGCGGCGAGGTCGTCGCGCGCGTCGACGGCCACGCCGAGCTCGCGCCCGGCTACCTGCGCCGCGCCGTCGAGCTGCTGGAGGCCACCGGCGCGGACAACGTCGGCGGCGTCCAGCAGGCGGTCGGCGACAGCCCCTTCGAGCGCGCCGTCGCGGCCGCGATGAGCTCGCGCTTCGGCGCTGGCGACGCCCGCTTCCACTACGGCGGGCCCCCCGGGCCCACCGACACCGTCTACCTGGGCGTGTTCCGGCGCGCCGCGCTCGATCGCGTCGGTGGCTTCGACGAGACGCTGGTGCGCAACCAGGACTACGAGCTGAACTGGCGGCTGCGTGCCAGCGGCGGCACGGTCTACTTCCACCCCGACCTGCGGGTGCGCTACCGGCCCCGGTCGGACCTGCGCGCCCTTGCCCGCCAGTACTTCGACTACGGGCGCTGGAAGCGCGAGGTCATCCGCCGCCACCCACGCTCGCTGCGCTGGCGCCAGCTGGCGGCGCCGGCCGCGCTGGTCGGCAACGCCGCCGGCATGACGTTGGGCGTCCTGCGGTCGAAGGCGTGGTTGGTGCTGCCGGGCACCTACGTTGTGGGCGTCGGTGTGGCCACCGTGCTGGCCGGCCGGCGCCTGCCGCTTGCGGTGGCCGCCCGCCTGCCGGCGGTGTTCGCCACCATGCACCACGCCTGGGGCGCGGGCTTCTTGAACCCATGGCGGGCGGCACCTCGACGCGTTGGACCGGGCGTTGTCCACCGCCTCGCGACGAAGAGGTTTCGGCCGACGTAGCGAGGGTGCTACAGTCGCCGGTATGACCAGGACCATCACCCAGCGCGAGCTGCGCAACCAGAGCGGGGAGATCATGCGCGCCCTCGACCGTGGCGAGCACTTCATCGTCACCCGCAACGGAGTGCCGGTCGGTGAACTACGACCGGTGCGGCGCCGGTTCGTGGCCCGTGCCGTGCTCGTCGAGGCGTTGCGGACCGCACCCACCATGGATGCCAAGCGGTTCCGGACCGACGTCGACCAGATCCTCGACCAGGACATCGAGCCGCGCTCCTGAGTGCGATGAAGACCCCACCCTCGACGGAGGCCCGTGGACTGCTGGACACGTCGGTGGTCATCGACCTCGAGCGGGTCGACCCCGACCTGCTGCCGCAGGAGCCGTCCATCTCCGCGCTGACGCTCGCCGAGCTGGCGGCTGGCCCGCACGCGACCGACGACAAGCAGGAGCGGGCGCGCCGCCAGGATCGGCTCCAACGCGTCGAGGCCACGCTGGATCCATTGCCGTTCGACGATCGTGCTGCTCGTTCGTATGGGCGGGTGTTCGCGGCCACCCGGACGAGCGACCGCAAGCCCCGCGGCGCGCGTGCCGTCGATCTTCTCATCGCAGCGGTTGCCGTGGCTAACGACCTTGCGTTGTTCACCCGCAACCCCGACGACTTCGAGCACCTGCGCTCGATCGGACTGGTCGTCCGAGCCGTTTGACCCACTCAGGACGGGGTTGGAGGACCTCGTTCATGGCGAGGAACCCGTCTGCGAGCTGGGCCCCATGGCAGACTGTCCGAAGACGATGCGGGTGGACGACCTGGCATCCGAAATCCGGGCCCTCGCCGAGCAGGTGGCCGAGTTGTCCGCCAAGCTCGACGGCCCATGCGCACGACCACGCCTGAGTCAGCCCAGCGCAACGCCGGGTGGCGTACGAAGGCTAGCCTGGCCGACCCGACGGTGCGCGTTCGTACACCCAGACGGTCTCCTTGGCGGCGGTCCGGGCGAACCCGGCCTCGCTGGTGATCGCCTCCCATTCGGCGACGGTGTAGACGAGCAGGTCGGCCGGGACCGGCAGCACCGTGGTGTCCCAGGCCGCCGCTCTGGTGTCGAAAGGTCGGTCGCTGCGGCTCACGATCACGACCAGGTCGATATCGCTGCCCACGCCCCACTGCCCGCGGGCGTAGGAGCCGAAGTAGCCGATGCGCAGGACATCCTCGCGCGTCTCCGCGGCGCGCCGCGCCCAGCTGCGCACCGCTTCGTCGACGGTTGCGGCGTCAGGCCATCGCAGCACGGACGAACTCAAGGATCTCACGGGCATGCCGGAGCGCCTCCTCGCTCTGCAGCGGGCCGTAGTGCTCGAACGGCGCGCCTTGAGGGTGGCTGTTTGGATACCGGGCGGGGATGTAGAAGTTGTCCAGTACCCGGCCCTTCTCGACCAGGTCGGCAGGAGCCGCGGCTTCGGCCGGAAGCTCCCGCAGCAGCTTCGCCACCACGTGCCCCCAGGCCTCCTGTCCGAGGCGCAGGTGCAACGCCTTGACCACCTTCTCGGCGGCCTGGTGGGCGGCGAAGCAGGCCCACTCGTGGCGGCCCGCCGCGCGGGACTCCTCGGCATGCTCGAGGTCGCGCACGCCCTGCCGCAGCCAGTCGTTCGCCCTGCTCACCATGGTGATCCGGACCCTGAAGCCCTTTCGGCGCGCGTCTGCAGGGTTTCGGAGCCTACTGTCTGAGCAGCCCAGCGTGCCGGAGGGCGGGGGCGAGTCAGCGCCTGGCGGCGATCTCCGCCCCGGGACACCAGGGCATGGGATGCCATGATCCAGACGCGACGAGTGTCACGGTCGCTGACCTAGACTGAGGCCATCGGGCCCCGTACCCGACGAAGGGGCGTCCATGACTGCGGCAACCGAAAACATCACCGTCTACGAGCCCCATACCCATGGCCTGCCTCCCCTACGGCCCTATCTAAGGGAACTGTGGCGACGGCGGCGGTTCGCGGTCCACCTGGCCCGCACGGACCTGAAGGCCCAGCACTACGACACGGTCTTCGGACAACTGTGGAGCGTCCTGAACCCGCTGCTGCTGGCCGGGGTGTACTTCCTCCTGCTAGGCGTCATCTACCGTGGCGGGCAACGCGGCACAGCAGAGTACCTGTCCGTGCTGATCTCGGGGATCTTCTTCTACTACTACACACGCAACTGCATCCAGGCTGGCTCGCGAGCCGTCGTAGGCGGCGAGAAGCTGATCCTCAACACCGCCTTTCCTCGGGCGCTGCTGCCGACGTCGTCGGTGATCGGCGCGTTGCTCATGCACCTTCCGACCGTGCTCGTCTACCTCGTGCTCCACCTGCTACTCGGCCGTCCGGCGACGTGGACGCTGCTGCTGCTGCCCGTGCTCGTGGGTATCCAGACAGTCTTCAACCTCGGCTGCGCGCTGTTCGCCAGTGCCCTGACCGTGTACTTCCGCGACACCTCCAGCTTCCTGCCCTACCTGCTGCGGATCTGGATGTATCTCACGCCGGTCCTCTACTTCGTCGAAGACGTGCCCGCCGGGCTGCACGCCGTGCTGATGCTGAACCCGCTGTACCCGCTGTTTGCCGCGCTCCAGAAGGTCGTCACCGGTCAGGCTCCCACGCTGCTGCAGTTGGGCGCGGCGTCGTTGTGGGCGGTGGTCGCTCTGGTCCTGGGCGCGCGGTTCTTCCTCACCAGGGAACGGGACTTTGCGATCCGTTTCTGACGACCGCCCGGCG